>JAIRMF010000041.1 GCA_031258895.1 Dysgonamonadaceae bacterium
TTTACTCTCGCCGGAATACAGGTACACGCCGGTCGTGTCGAAGGTGAAAAAACAATCACCCTGCCCGCCGGAATCTACATCGTCAAAATCAACGGCAAGACAACAAAAGTGGTCGTCCGATAATCCTCCTTAAACCGGATAAATCACGAAGAAGAAATCCTGCCGGACGGCAATAATAACCGTCCGGCAGGATTTCCGTTTTATACGGATAACAAAGGAAAATCACAAGGAATGTTCCGCAAGTAAAAAAAAAGTGATAATTTTGTTTCTCCACATAAATCAATGATAAAAACAATAAATAACCGCCCCACCGCAATAACCCCCGTATGCATCGTATGCCTCCTGGCCATCGCCTCCGTCTTCAATGCGCCCTCGCAAATCCTGCAGGAAGAAACAAACAAAACAACTCGCATCATAGTCGAACATGCCGACTCCTCCCTCGTCCCGAAAGAATACGATTTCAAGGTGCAAATATTAACCGGTAACCTCGCCTTCAGTCACGACAACGCAACAATGAACTGCGACAGCGCCTGCCTGAACAGTACGGAAAATACCCTCGACGCCTACGGAAATATCACCATGAACCAAGGCGATACGTTGATAATAAAAGGCGATGTCCTCCATTATGACGCCAACCAAAAAATCGCCGAACTGCGAAAAAACGTAATCATGGAAAATGGAGAAGTAACCCTCATAACCGATAGCCTCGACTATGACCGCGAACTCAATATCGGATTCTATTTCGGAGGCGGAATACTGGACGATTCCCTCAACGTCCTGACATCCTACTACGGCGAATACATGCCGGAAACCAAAATGGCCATATTCACAGATTTCACAGATTCCGTCAAACTCGACAATAAAGAAAAACAATTCCTCCTCACCACCGATTCCCTCGAATATAATACCGAAACAAAAACCGCCTTCATAGTCAGCCGGACAACAATCGTCTCCGACAGCGGTTACGTCTTCTCCGATAACGGATGGTACAATACCGAAACAGAACGTTCCGTCCTCTATAACCGCTCTACCGTAATATCCAAAGACGGCTCGAAAAATATTACTGCCGACTCCCTCCATTACGACAGAATGAATAACTACACGGAAGCGTTCGGAAATATGCTCCTCAACGATACCGCAAGAAAAGCCATAATCATGGGCGATTACGGTTTCTATGAGGGAACGCCCGAACGGACTTTCGCTACCGGAGCCGCACAACTTATCGAATATTCGCAAGGCGATTCGCTCTACCTCCACGCCGACACGCTAATGATGCAAACCGTAGACGCCGTCCGCGAAATCACGGCATATCACGGAGTCCGCTTCTTCAGAACAGATTTTCAAGGAGTCTGCGACTCAATGTATTTCAATACCGGGGATTCAATCCTCTCGCTATACCGCAATCCCGTAGTCTGGAATGGCGGATACCAGGTATTCGGCGATACAATCCATATCCTTATCGACAGCAGTACGGTAAAAAAAATGACGGTGCGCGACTTCGCTTTCTCGGTACAAGAAGTCGATTCCGCCCACCACAATCAACTGAAAGGGAAAATAATGACCGCACTGTTCAATGCCGGCGAAATCTATCTCCTAAACGTGGAAGGTAACGCCGAAGCACTCTATTATCCGGTAGACGAAAAAGACGGCTCATACGTCGGATTGCTCCGAACAACCGGTAGCTATATCACTTTCAACATCGCCAACCGAAAACCCGTCCGTATCAAATGGACCGACGAAACAGATATGAAACTGCTGCCAATCCCCGATCTGACTCCCAAAGATAAATTTTTGCAAGGTTACGTAGACTTCAATTACCTGCGCCCGAAAGATAAATCCGACATCTTCTATCGCATCGAAATGAAATCCGAAGATAAACACGAACCGCAAAAACCAAGATCAAGAAGAGCCGGACGGAAAATCGAAAACACGGAAACAAACAAAAAAGACGCCTGAAAAAACAAAAATATAATGCCTAAAATCTCGGAACGCGGAATCGAAATGCCCGCATCACCAATCAGAAAACTTGCCCCCCTGTCGGATTCGGCAAAAGCGCGAGGATTGACAGTCTACCACCTCAATATCGGGCAACCGGATATTCCTACACCGGAAGTCGCCCTAAACGCCATACGCAATATCAACCGCAAAATACTCGAATACAGCCCAAGTAACGGCTTCCGTAGCTATCGGGAAAAACTCGTGCATTACTACTCAAAATTCAAAATTAACGTCAGCGCCGACGATATAATCATCACAACAGGCGGCTCAGAAGCAGTCCTGTTCGCAATGATGGCCTGCCTCAACCCGGGCGATGAAATTATCGTGCCGGAACCTGCGTACGCTAACTATATGGCCTTCGCAATCTCCGCCGGAGCCGTCATCCGAACTGTTGTCGCAAATATCGAAAACGGTTTCGCCCTGCCCCCAATCGAAGATTTCGAGAAACTTATCAACAAACGAACCAAAGGTATACTGATCTGCAATCCCAACAACCCTACCGGTTATCTCTATACCCGTAAGGAAATGAACAAAATACGCGACTTAGTGAAAAGATACGATCTGTATCTGTTCTCCGACGAGGTTTACCGCGAATTCATCTACACCGGCTCGCCTTACATAAGCGCTTACCATCTTACAGGGATCGACAATAACGTTGTCTTGATCGACTCTGTGTCGAAACGATACAGCGAATGCGGAATCCGCGAAGGAATGTTGATAACGCGAAACAAAGAATTGCAGAGTACAGTAATGAAATTCTGTCAGGCGAGACTAAGCCCTCCACTTCTGGGACAAATCGTTGCCGAGGCGTCACTCGATACCCCCGATGAATACATGCAGGACGTCTACGATGAATATCTTTCACGGCGCAATTTTCTTATCGATTCCCTCAATAAGATACCGGGCGTTTATTCTCCGATTCCAATGGGAGCATTCTATACGATCGCCCGACTTCCGGTCGATAATGCCGATAAATTCTGTGAATGGTGTCTTTCTGATTTTGAATACGAAGGACAGACAATATTCATGGCGCCGGCTTCCGGCTTCTATACCCATCCCAAACTCGGACAAAATGAAGTGCGTATCGCATACGTGCTCCAAAAAGAAAATCTCCAAAAAGCAATGCTGGTGCTGGAAAAAGCATTAGAGGAATACAACAGGAAATGAAAACAACCGATTATTGTCCTAAAATCCGCATTTGAATTTCCTTATCATCTCCTCGGGATTATTTGATCCGAATACGGCATTGCCAACAACAAGCACATCGGCGCCCGCCTCAATAACCTGTCGAGAATTATCAAGCGTGACGCCGCCGTCAACCTCTATAAGTGTCCGTAACCCGCGAGAATCAATCATCCGCCTTAGCCGGCGAATCTTATCCAATGCGCGAGGAATGAATTTCTGTCCTCCAAATCCGGGATTGACCGACATGACAATCACAAGGTCGATTTCTTCAAGAATATCATCCAGCAGTTCAACCGGAGTGTGCGGATTGATAGCTACCCCGGGCGACATGCCGGCAACACGGACCTCCGAGATAACACGGTAAAGATGCTCGCAAGCCTCGTAATGAACCGATAGCGTCGAAACGCCAAAATCTCGAAAACGTGTAATAAACCTCTGCGGCTCTACAAACATCAAGTGAGCCTCGACAGGTTTCTTTGATATTTTTGTTAATTGAGCAACAGTTGGAAACCCTATGGAAATATTGGGCACGAAAACTCCATCCATCAAATCAAGATGCAGCCAATCGGCTGCATCGTTACGATTAAGCATTTCAATGTCCCTTTCCAGATTGAGGAAATCGGCAGACAGTATGGACGGTGCAATAAGAAACGGCATTGCGGTCAATTCAAATTTATCTTGCTCAAACTATCGGGCAAATCGGGTTCAACATAATAACATCGGGCATATTGCCGAATAAAAGAGATACTTCTCGGAGAAGGATTCCTGATAGGGAAAGAGACGCCGTTCAGTATAAATGCGTTTCTTTTTTTTGATGATGTAAACATTTCTTCCATAGGCGTAAAAATTTTCCTGTTACGATTATAGAACGTGGGTTTTGTATTAATATTGCGATAGGGAAAACATTTTTCCGTAAATTTGCATCCTGTTTCATTAAAATTGATTATGTGTGAAAAGACAATAAAAGGCAGTGAAGCCCTGTTGGAATCACTGTTGAATGAGGGAGTAAGTACAATCTTCGGTTACCCGGGAGGACAAGCGGTTCCCATTTATGACGCTTTGTATGACTACAAAGACAGGTTAAACCATGTTCTCGTTCGCCATGAACAAGGAGCCACACACGCCGCCGAAGGATATGCGCGTGTATCCGGTAAAGTGGGCGTATGTATTGTTACCTCCGGCCCTGGCGTCGCCAATACTGTTACCGGCATTGCCGATGCGATGATGGACAGTACCCCCATTGTAGTTATAGCCGGTCAAGTTGCGGCAAACCTGCTCGGAACGGATGCTTTTCAAGAAGTAGATGTGATTGGTGTAACTCAGCCTATCACAAAATGGTCTTATCAGGTGCGTACTGCCGATGAAATTCCCCAGGCCGTAGCACGCGCTTTTTATATAGCCTCAACAGGTCGCCCTGGCCCCGTAGTGCTGGACATAACAAAAAATGCACAGGTAGGGCAAACCGTATACAAATCGGTAACAATAAACCATATACGCTCATATATTCCTGTTCCGGAAATGAATTCCGAGAAAATAGCAGAAGCTGCGGAATTACTCAACAATGCTAAAAAGCCGTTTGCCCTTGTAGGACAAGGCGTCATACTCGGAAATGCAGAACCCGAACTGCTTGATTTCCTTCGCAAAGCAGATATCCCAGCCGCCTCAACAATACTCGGACTGTCTGTTTTGCCTTCCGATGAACCGCTGAATATGGGTATGCTCGGTATGCATGGCAATGTTGCACCTAACCTGAAAACTAACGAATGTGATGTACTCGTCGCCATCGGTATGCGTTTCAACGACCGCGTAACAGGCGACTTGAATACTTACGCCCGTCAGGCAAAAATCATACATTTTGACGTCGATCCTTCGGAAATTAACAAAAACGTCACTGTCGACATTGCCATCCTTGGTGATGTAAAGACTACTTTGCCATCAGTTACGCAGCTACTGAACAAAAATAATCACAAGGTATGGATCGATGAGTTTCGCGACCTCAAAAGCAAAGAAACGGAACAGATTATCAACAGGGAGATTTTCCCGACGGAAGGCGCGCTTACAATGGGAGAAGTAGTGCATCGCATTTCGGAGGCGACAAAGCAAAAAGCGGTCTTGGTGACAGACGTGGGACAGAATCAGATGATGAGCCTGCGTTATTTTAAATACAGCCGAACACGTAGCGTTATTACTTCGGGAGGTGCGGGAACAATGGGTTACGGCCTTCCGGCAGCTATCGGCGCAAAATTCGGCGCACCAGACCGTATGGTCTGCCTTTTTACAGGCGATGGCGGTTTACAAATGACGATTCAGGAACTTGGTACTATAATGCAGTACAACGTTGATGTGAAAATTATCCTGCTAAACAACGGATATCTTGGGATGGTACGCCAATGGCAGGAGTTGTTCTGGCAAGAAAGATATTCAGAAACAGGGATGAAGAATCCGGATTTTGTAAAAATTGCTGCCGCATACAACATCCCCGCGCGTTGCGTCACCCGACGTGAAGACTTGGATGACGCAATCGGCGAGATGCTCAAACTCCGTGGGTCTTACTTACTTGAAGTACGTGTCGAACCGAAAGGAATGGTTTATCCGATGACGCCTGCCGGAGCGAAGATAACAGATATCATCTGGAAACGATGAAAGATGTTATTTTTTATCTTCCTTCTTTTCCTTGCAGCAGGAACTTTTTTTCTCTTTGCAACAGGAACTTTTCTTTTCCGCATCTTTTTTCTCTTTGCAACAAGAACTTTTCTTGTCCTTGTCTTTCTTTTCTGAACAGCATGATTTTCCGACGACTTTTTCGGTTTTTGCCTTGCCGCAACTTTCCTTTTTTGCGTCGTCTGCCGATACAGAACTTATTGCACAGAATGCAAACACAACTAACAATGAAAACAATACCTTTTTCATAACTAAATAAATAAAATTGTTAAACAAAATTCGGAACAAAGGTAAGATATTTTTTTTGAAATGTAGTTTTTAATGCTATTAAAAATTACTAAATAATACAAATTGTCGATATGGCTTTAATAAGACCGGTCAGGGGGTTTACCCCCGAAATAGGAAAAAACGTTTTTTTAGCCGAAAATGCTACTGTGATAGGCGATGTGGTAATAGGTAGAGATTCAAGTATTTGGTATAATACTGTGTTGCGAGGCGACGTCAATTCGATTCGTATAGGAGAACGAGTGAATATTCAGGATGGGGCGGTGGTGCATACTTTGTATGAAAAGTCGATAGCAATCATTGGTGACGATGTAAGTATCGGACACAACGCAACGATTCACGGAGCGAGGATTGAAAATGGTGCATTGATAGGTATGAACGCCGTAGTGCTTGACCACGCAGTTATAGGCGAGGGTGCACTTATTGCTGCCGGTTCGGTTGTTTTGAGTGGGGTTCATGTTGCTGCCGGTAGTATTTATGCCGGAATACCGGCCAAGTTTGTAAAAAGAATCAACACGGAACAATCCAAGGAAATCAATCAGAAAATTGCACGCAACTATCTCATGTACTCCGATTGGTACAAGTAACTATCTTAATCTAAGTATATCGCCTTCTGTAGGCACATAATCTCTGTTTTTCAGGTTTATTTTGTAAAGGTTTCCCATTCTTATGCCGAAGCATTGCGATATTCTATGCATCGAATCGCCGGTTTTGACGGTATATACGGCGGGGGAGTCAGCTCTTTTTCTTTTTGATTGCAGATAAACTATATCTCCTTTTTTCAGAGGGAAGTCTTTGGGTGTTTCATTATATTTCAGCAACTTTCTCAGACTGACGCCCATGTCGGCGGCAATATCTTTGTAACTGTCTCCGGATTTTGCTTCTACGTAGAGCAATTTGCGTGAGATGTACGTTGGGCGTTTTACTGCGTATTTTGCTGCAAGTTTGTACGATTTTTTGCGGTCATAACGGTGTAGTTCATACAGTTCAATTATTTTGATAAGTTTGTTGGCATAGGCGTTATCGGTAGCGTATCCTGATCTTTGAAGACCTTTTGCCCAACCTTTGTAGTCGTTATTTTTTAGGGCGAACAGACCGGCATATCTCGGGCGTCCGGTGAGGAATAGCGAATGATCCCGATAAGAGTCTTCTGTTTTTTTATATCTACGGAAACATTCATTGGCACGGTCGTCGTCGTAATAAACTTTTCCCCCTTTCCAGTCGGAAGCGCATTTTATTCCGAAGTGATTATTTGCCGTCCTGGCGAGTTCACTTTGCCCTGCGAAGGATTCTAGAAGTCCCTGAGCCAGGGTTATGCTAGCCGGCACGCCATGTTCTTTCATTTCTTTGATGGCTAAAAGTTTGTGTTTGTTTATGTAATTGATGTAAGCGGATTGTTTTTGTGCGTTTGAAGGAATAGCGAGTGTGCAAAAAAGGCTTGAAACAATCATTAACTGTCGGAACATTTTCATAGTGGAATTTTTATAGTTCTGTCACTCTATTAATATTATTATCCCAAGGAGGCCTCCCTGTTGTTACAGGGCGGCCTCCTTGGGGTGTACTGCAAACGGTTAATCACCCCCGTGGTCCAAGGAGCTGGAAAACAAAGCGGGAGGAATTGTTTTATTCCCTTGCTCGATTACAGATCAGACATCCGCAGAGACGGAGCCGACATTGTGATCGCTTTCTCCAAGTATGACGAGTGCCTTTTCCAAAATTGAGGCGTCATCGAGAATGACGATTCCACCGTTTGGTCCCGATTCGATATGAATACCGCTTTTATTTCCGGCGTCGGGATTAACTGCGCCGAAATAGTTTTTTACTGTTTCTACGGATAATCCCAACTCAACAGCGATACGGTTCATGCTGCCGTGTGGTAGTTCGTCCTTGATGCGTCGAAGTTCGTTAAACGAGATTGTTTTCATGTGTAAACAAATTATTTTATTTATAAAAATCTTAATTTAATCAGTCCATCATTAAACAGAAGCAGCACCGCAACATGCAGCCAAAAGATTGTCCCGAGTATTTCAGCGCCTTTGTTGACGGGAGTTATGCTTGATTTCGAGGGGATTTTCGCCCAATGTTCGCGTCCGTACGTATACAACTTGTATATCCCGTATCCTGCCGCCGCTCCGACCACCCAGCCGACGACGACGTCGGATATAAAATGTCGTCCGAGATAGATTCTTGAGTATCCCATCAGTAGGGCGAACAGCATTATCGAGACGGTAAAGAATTTGTTTCTCAGGACGAGGGCTGCGAAGACTGCGAAACCCATTGAATTGGTGGCGTGTCCGGAGATAAATCCGTAGCCGCTGCCGCGATATTCGTAAGTTCCGTATTTGAACACATCGACGATATCACGGAAATCGGGATGGTTTGTCGGTCTCCAGCGTTGGAACAGGGGTTTGAATACGTGGGAGGACAATTGGTCGCAAACGAGTACCAGGAGGGATATTGCGAGTATGATACAGAATATTTCGCGCCATTTTTTGCACATTAGGAAGGACGACAGGAAGCAGGCATAGAAGAGCACCCAGGTCCATTTGTAGGTATAAAGGTAGAAGAAGTTATCCAGTAGATTTGAGTCGCAGCCATTTAGGGCGAAGAAGAGGTCACGTTCGAATATCAGTTCTTTTTCAAGCATAAGTTCAATTTATTCCAAACATAATACTTTCGGTCATGTTATTTTCGTTTGGGGACACGGTATAACAACCTGTTTTGCGACATAATTTCCTGACAAAGATAACAAATAAAATTTGATATACGCAAAATTATCGTGGTTAAATGATGTTAATGTTCAAAAAAGCGTTGTTTTGTTTGTGTATTAATGAAATTTATCGTACCTTTGCACCTTCAAAAATCTTCAAGGGCAATTTTAAGAGAGGGAGTAGGCTCCTTCCGCCCCCGGGTATAACTTATTAACATCGAATTAAAATGTTTGTAATAGTGGACATTCAGGGTCAGCAGTTCAGAGTTGAGCGAGGTCAGAAGTTGTTTGTTAATCGTCTTGACGGTGATGCGGGCTCTTTGGTAGAGTTTGAGAAGGTTCTTTTGTCGGAAGACGGTGAATCTGTCAAGGTAGGCACTCCTGTTATAAGGGGGGCGAAGGTAACGGCGGAGATATTGCAGCCACTTGTGAAGGGGGACAAGGTATTGGTTTTCCACAAGAAGCGTAGGAAGGGATACCGCAAGCTCAACGGTTACCGTCATCATTTTTCGCAGATTATCATCAGGGATATTATTTCTTAATTGTTTATTAAATTATCAGGATACAATGGCACATAAGAAAGGAGTAGGAAGTTCTAAGAACGGTCGCGAGTCGCACAGCAAGCGATTAGGTTTAAAGATTTTCGGTAACGAGATTTGCAAGGCAGGCAATATTATTGTTCGTCAGCGTGGGACTCGTCATCATGCTGGGGTTAATGTAGGTATCGGCAGGGATCATACTTTATTTGCACTTGTTGACGGTAGGGTTTCCTTCAGGCGTGGCAAGGGCGATAGGTCATACGTTTCGGTGGAGTCTCTTGCGGTATAATTTTAGGTTTTGCATTAAACTTTGCGGCCCGAATCGATAGTGATTCGGGCCGTTTTGTTATGTGAGAGTTGTTGGGATGGGGTTTTTTCGGGATGGTTGTTTGTGGTTCTGTCCTGATTTTTTTTGCATATTGTAGGTATTTCTTTCCCAGAAGACGTTGTCGGCGTATCCTTGTATTGTTTTGTTCGCGTTGGCGTTGAGGAGGCGTTTTTCGGAGATGCAGCAGTATTCTTCGTTCATTTCTATTCCGACGTAAAGTCTGCCGAGTTTTTTTGCTGTCACGGAAGTGGTACCGGAGCCAAGGAACGGATCGAGGACAATTCCGTTTTCAGGACAAGATGCGAGTATAATTTTGGCGAGCAATTTTTCCGGTTTTTGTGTTGGGTGAGGAGTATTTTCGGACATTGACCAGTATGGGATACTGATATCATCCCAGAAGTTGGAGGGGTGTGTTATTCGGAATTTACCACCGTCGGACATTTGCCAGTCTTTAGGTTTGTTGTTTTCGGTATATGGAGCGAAGACTTGTCGTTTTTGTTTGACGGCATTAACATTGAAGTAGTAGTTTTTTTTGTTAACGACGGCGAACCATATATCTTCCATATTATTTTTCCAGTTTTGTTTGGCGCCTCGTCCTTTGTCACGTTGCCACGTGATTCGGTTTATGATATGCAGATGTTCTTGCAATGCTTGTTGCACAACGGCAGTGGAATGCAGGTCACTGCAGAAGTATATTGAGCCGTTAGGTTTGAGGAGTTTAATTATTTGTGGCAGCCATGCTTGGACGAATTTGAAGTAATTTTCGTTGGAAATTTTATTGAATTTAACGCCATTGAAATCACGTGTAATGTTGTATGGCGGGTCGATGAATATCAGATCAGCGAAAGCCACGGGCATATATTGGATAATTTGGAACGTATTTCCGAGTATTGTACGGTTTATGATGTTGTCGAGTTTTTGAGGGCAATTTATTACGGTCAATGTTTGTCGTAGGGTTTTCTTTTCTTCGTTTGATACATTGATTGTACGGTTTCCGGGCGCTTTTTTTCTATTGCCACCGTTAATATTTTCCATCCTGAATTTTCTTTGCCGCTTTATACTACACTCACTACTCCACTGTTATATTTCTCGCCATTACTTACGCTATTTTTCCCTACTCACCAGCCTTTTCACACATCCTATATTGTGTTACCTCCTTCGCTCTAATGTTTTTCGCCTCTGCCTTCGCTGTTTTGTTGAAGTTCACTTTTTTATGCCTTTGAATTTGCCTTTGCCGTGAACTGTGATGAGAGCGGCTCTGGGCTGTTCGTTGTTGTAGAACACATCAGGCATCGGGACCGCAGGCCGACCGTTGTATATTTGGTCTGGAACGTCTTTGATGACAGCCGTATTGGTGTCTTTTTTGCTCTGTGTTTTATGTGGTCGTTAAAATACTTGATTTCGGTGTTTAATCTGAGTATAAACTGTCCTGTGACGTCGTATCCGTTTAATTCTCCAAACGATCTATACGCGAACCCATAGTTCTGTACATTTTGTTAATTTTTTTCCGCACGACAATGATTTTTTCTTGCGGGCGGTCGGCCCATTTGTTATTTCGGTTGCTGAACATTGAGTTAAAACTACAAACCAACTAAACGCTCTATAACCTTCGGATAATGCGCATATTCCAACGCGTGAACCTTCCTCGATACATCTTCCGCAGTGTCACCAGGCAAAATATCGCACTTCGCACTAAAAATAATACGACCCTCGTCATAACGCTCGTTGACATAATGGATGGTAATTCCCGACTCCCGCTCCCCTGACATGACAACAGCTTCGTGAACCCGCATCCCGTACATCCCCAAACCACCAAACTTCGGCAGTAACGACGGATGAATGTTGATGATGCGATCCGGATACGCCTGCAATAAACCCACCGGAATCTTCAACAAAAAACCCGCTAACACAATAAAATCAATCCCAGACCCCAGCAAAAACGATAACACCGTACCATCCTCAAACTGCGCCCTGCTGAAACTGTATGACGGAACACCCAACCGACGTGCCCGCTCGTGAACCAAAGAATCGCCGCGATTGCTCAACACAAAAGGGAAAACAATCCCCCGAACACCACGCAAACTCCGAATAATGTTCTCAGCATTCGTACCTGCGCCAGACGAAAATATAACCACCCTGCTCATCGTGGACCTGGAGGGAATCGAACCCTCGTCCAAACGGGGAACTAATACGGTTTCTACATGCTTAGCCTCGCTTGAAATTCAACCTGACGCCGGACCAAGGCTACCTACGTCAAATCTATTCCCTTCAAATTTTAATCCGCTCGCAGGGAACGCTAACGGACGGTCTCCGATACAATAGCACCACCTTATCAGTTAGCCTCGGAACAACGGCGCCGGGTGATGTCTCGTCCCCGTAACCTGTACGGGAATTAAGCTGATCTACTATACTTCGATCAAGCCGCGAGAGCGTAATTATTTTCGCCAATTAACTTCTGTCACCCGATATTATAGTGCCGGACAACGACGCACTGCATGCTTGCGAATCACTCCTGCCCGCTGTCAAAACCAGTCAAGCCCATATTCACTGCCACAAAGGTAAGAATAGTTCTCCATAAGAACAAATTATTACGCTAAATTTTAATTATCAATTACTTTTTACTACCTTTGCACCGGAAAAAATAACGCGTAAAACATCAAACAAAACTTTAGAAATAAATAAACAAATGAACGCAATGCTGAAAAACTTCCTGACATCAACACTGATCGTCCTCACGCCGGTAGCCGCTTCCGCCGACAATAACGAAAAAGGTATCGAATACTACCGCGCCGAACTGTTCGGCGCCGCAAAATCCTTCTTCCTAAAACAAACACAACAAAACCATCAACAGCAAGCAGAAAACTACTACTACCTCGGTCAAGTATACTATAAATTAGGTCTCAAAGACTCCGCTAAAATATACTACGACAAAACCATCAACACCGACCCGGAATACCCCTTCGGATACGTCGGAAACGGTAGCCTCGAACTCGAAAACGGTAACCTTAAATATGCCGAAGAACTGTTCAAAAAAGCTACCTCAATCGCAAAAAAAGACCCCTCAGTACCTACCCTCGTCGCCGAAGCTTTCCTCGACCACGGAAAATATGCGGAAGCAACCGAAGCCCTCAAAAAAGCACGCAAAATAAATAGTAAATATTCCGGCATCTACTCCACCGAAGGAGATATGCTGATGAAACAAGGCAAAGTGGGTGAGGCTATGCAACGATACGACAACGCTATACTTTTCAATAAAAACGAAAAAGCCGCCTACCTGAAATGTGCAACTGTCTACAAAAACCTGAACCCCGAACGTTCGCTCGAATACCTCAACGACTTACTCAAGATCGACCCGGAATATATCCCCGCTTTCGCCCTCATAGGAGATATTTATCGAGTTAAAGGGGATGTGTGCAAGGAGAATAGCGATACCGCCGGATATGAAACCGCCTACAAAAAAGCCCTCGATGCATACGAAAAATTCATTTCCATACCAGGCGTGCCAACACTGCAACATGAACGGTACGCACAACTGCTGTTCTTTACAAAACAATATGACCTGGCAGAAAAAGAAATAAAAGAAATACTCAGCATCGATCCCGACAACTTAGTTATGCGCAGAATACAAGCATACAACAACTTCGCACTCGGAAAAGAAAATATCGCACTCGAACAAATATCAAACTTCCTCAAAGTAACCCCACTCGACAAACAACTCTTTGTCGACCACACAACACTCGGCGATATCTACCTGAAAAAAAACCTGTTCAAAGAAGCAGAAGAAAGCTATGGCAACGCACTGAAAATCGACGAATCGAAAAAAGCACTGCTGTACGTCAAGCTGATCCAAGCCGCAAAAGATGCCAAGAATTATCCCGTCACAATCGACTTCTACGAAAAATATTTTGAGGCAAATCCCGATTATCCTACCTTAGACCTGTTTACATACGGACAACAATGCTATTCCGCTGCCGCTGCGTATACGGAACCGAAAACAGTCGAAGAAGAAAAAAACAACCCTACAATAGAAATCGAAAACGAAACAGCATTCAAAAACTATATCCGTAAAGCGGATGAAGCGTTCTCGGAAGTTATCAGTCGAAAATCGGACAACTATCTCGGATATTTCTGGAAAGCCAGACTCTACACCGTCTGTGATGCGTTCAACAAAGCAAGAGGACATGAGTTTACCGGTTATGCGAAGAAATATTACGAAGAAGTACTGCCGTTACTTGTCCAAAACAACGAAAACGGCGCAAGACGGGAAGACATAGTGGAAAGCTACCGCTATCTGGGCAACTATTATTATTCCGTTGAAAAGAGTACAGATAAACTGGAAGACGCTTATAACAAAATCCTTGAATACGACCCCGATAATGCTCAGGCTAAAACCGTACTGGAAAGCATAAAGAAACAGAGAGCGGCCAAAGCGGCGGCAGCCAAAGCAGCCCAAGGGAAATGACGCCTATTCGAGGAATAGTCTGCACCACTCGTCAAACTTTTCTACCTGTCCGCGCTTAGACAGTTTGCTGCGAATTTTCCCTATCTCTTTTTCCTTTGCAGGATGGCTTTTCGAGAAAAATTTGTCGGCAAAGCAGATCAGTTGTTCCTCCATGCTTTGCGGTTGCATGTCACGGTGCGGGAGCGGCAAATCGTCGCCGATAATCCTTTGTAAACTTATTCCCGTCCCCGTATGCCGTTCGCAAACCAAGGCATGGCGCGGGAACCCTTCTCTCTTAAGTAATTCGCTGCCCAAATATCCATGGCAAACGTACGGATGTGTGCCGAAACAGTGTATTTTTGGTGAATACGTTTGGAAAATCCCTATATCATGCAGAACTGCCGCCTCGAAAATGAAACTGTTGTCAAGTCCCATCTCAGGATGGAGGCGGGATATGGACATAGCCTTGTCGGCCACAGAGAGGCCGTGTCCAAGAAGAATTTCATATAAATCGCTTCCCTTTTTGTAATATTTTTGGATGATTTCTTCAGGATTCATAATCTTGCTCCCTGTGGCTCGCAAAGTTAATTAAATTTTCAGTACCTTTGCATTCCTACGTTAATTTGTTAACAGAACAAATGATTCTCCGCACCGAAAATTTGATAAAAAGATACAAGAGCCGCACTGTGGTCGATCACGTCTCGATAAACGTTAAGCAGGGGGAAATTGTCGGCTTGCTCGGACCTAACGGCGCAGGGAAAACAACAACTTTCTACATGACCGTCGGACTGGTTACGCCAAACGAAGGTAAGATTTTCCTCAATGATACGGATATTACCATGTTTCCTGTTTACCGGAGGGCGCAGAACGGTATCAGTTATCTGGCGCAGGAAGCTTCGGTGTTCCGTAAACTTTCGGTGGAGGATAATATCCGTGCTGTGCTCGAGATGACAGGAGAGACCGACGCCGAGCAGAGAGAGAAACTCGAAAACCTCATATCGGAATTTGGATTGCAGAAGGTCCGCAAGAGCCTTGGGGACAAGTTGTCGGGCGGGGAGAGGCGACGCACCGAAATTGCCCGCTGTTTGGCTATCGACCCTAAGTTCATAATGCTTGACGAACCTTTTGCAGGGGTAGATCCGATAGCGGTGCAGGATATTCAGCAGATAGTGGGACAGCTTAAGCATAAAAACATCGGCATCCTGATTACCGACCACAATGTGCACGAGACGTTGAGCATCACCGACCGTGCCTACCTGCTTTTCGAGGGGAAGGTACTGTTCAAGGGCACGGCCGAAGAACTTGCGGCAAACCCTGTAGTGAGGGAGAAGTATCTTGGTAAGGATTTTGAGTTAAAGAGGAAAACATTATAAAATTTGATAATCTATGAACAGAAACAGGTTCCAGGGCAATTGGCCCAAGATTGGGATTCGTCCGACGATTGACGGGCGGATGGGCGGCGTACGCGAGTCGCTCGAAAAACAGACGATGGATATGGCGCACAGTGTAGTTGATTACTTGTCGGGAAGGCTGAGGTATCCGGACGGTTCGCCGGTTGAGTTTGTCATTGCCGACTCGACTATCGGGCGTGTTGCGGAGAGTGCGGCGGCGGCGGCGAAGTTTGCGCGTGAGGGGGTTGGCGTCACTATTACCGTGACTCCTTGCTGGTGTTATGGGAGCGAGACTATGGATATGGATTCTCACACTATCAAGGCGGTTTACGGGTTCAACGGTACGGAGCGTCCGGGCGCGGTGTATCTTGCGGCGGTTCTCGCGGCACATGCACAGAAGGGGTTACCGGCGTTCGGCATTTACGGGCATGATGTTATGGACGCGACGGATACCGAGATTCCCGGCGACGTTAGGGAGAAGCTTTTGCTGTTTTCCCGTGCGGCTCTTGCGGCTGCGATTATGAAGGGGAAGTCTTATCTTTCTATTGGCGCGGTATGTATGGGGATAGCGGGTTCTATTGTCAACACCGATTTCTTTGAGGATTATTTGGGGATGCGTTGCGAGGGGATCGACGAGGTGGAGATTATACGCCGGATGACGGAGGGCATTTATGACAGGGAGGAGTATGAAAGGGCGCTTGAATGGACGAAGAGGCACTGTCACCAGGGCGAGGATACCATAAACCGCAGTGATTTGGTGCGTTCTTCGGCGCAGAGTGCGGGGGATTGGGAGTTTGTCGTCAAGATGACGCTTATTGTCCGCGATTTGCTGGTTGGGAATCCGAAGCTTAAGGAGATGGGATTTGGGGAGGAGTCTCTTGGACACAATGCTATTGCGGGAGGGTTCCAGGGTCAGCGTCAGTGGACGGATTTTTATCCTAACGGTGATTTCACGGAGGCTATTCTGAACTCGTCTTTCGATTGGAACGGGACACGTGCGCCTTTTGTGCTTGCCACCGAGAACGATTCGTTGAATGGCGCTGCGATGTTGTTCGGGCATTTGCTTACTAATACCGCTTCTATTTTCGCCGACGTGCGGACGTATTGGAGTCCGGAGTCATTGGAGCGTGTTACGGGCAGGCGCCCGGAGGGGTTGATCGAAGGGGGGATGATACACCTGATTAATTCCGGAGCGGCGTCGCTTGACGGGAGCGGACGGCAGCGGGATACGGCTGGTAACCCGGCGATGAAGCCTTTTTGGGAGATATCGGGGAGCGAGGTTGAGGCTTGTTTGGAGGCTACGACCTGGATGCCGGCCAACCGTGAGTATTTCAGGGGGGGAGGGTACTCTTCGAAGTTTCTGACGGTCGGGGGGATGCCCTGTACGATGGTACGTTTGAATCTTATAAAGGGACTGGGGCCTGTTTTGCAGCTTGCCGAGGGCTGGACGGGCGCTATTGACGCGGAGTCGTTCGAGGTTATCGACAACCGGACCGACCGTGGCTGGCCGACGACCTGGTTTGTGCCGCGTTTGGATCCCTTGAAGGACGCTTTCAAGGATGTTTATTCGGTGATGAACAATTGGGGGGCGAATCACGGCGCTGTTACGTGCGGTCATATCGGGGCGGAGCTTGCGACGCTCTGTTCCATGCTCAGGATACCGGTTTCGATGCACAATCTGCCTGATGACAGGCTTTATCGTCCGGCGGTATGGAATTCGTTCGGGATGGATAAGGAGGGTTCGGATTACCGTGCTTGTGCGGCGTACGGGCCGTTGTATAAGAAGTAGGCGGCTTGGGGCGGATTTTGTTTTGAGAAGTATATTTTACGGGCTTACCCCTGACAGTTGGACGAACGGCTGTCGGGGGTAAGTTTTTTTTTGTTACCTTCGGAAAAACGGACGCGGATGTTGTTTTACCGGTGGTAGGGTTTGTGGCAGTACTGCGGTACGACACGGGACGGTTTGGCTGGGGCGGGGCATAGGCCCTGCCTTTTGCGCTTGTTACGGGCTGGGGCAGGGCATAGTCTCTGCCTTTTGCGCTTGTTATGGGCTGGGGCGGGGCATAGGCCCTGCCTTTTGCGTTTGTTATGGGCTGGGGCGGGGCACAGGCTCTGCCTTTTGCGTTTGTTATGGGCTGGGGCGGGGCACAGGCCCTGCCTTTTGCGCTTGTTATGGATATAGGCGGATCATAATCCCCGCCCTTACTTCCTGTTATGCGCTGTGGCGGAGCACAGTCTCCGCCTTTTGCGCTTGTTATGGTATGATTGCCGAGATTATTGGGCTGAATGGGCCTCGCTGTCCTTTCTCGTTCTGCCAGCATACCGCGAAGTAGGCGGTCTTTCCGCGCTCCTGGAGGGAGAAGTTCATGAGGTACGGGGAACGTGTTGCGAGGTGATGCCTTGTTAGCTGCTTGTATTCGGTGGGTGGTTCGGGTAGTACTTCGTATATTATGACTGCTCCGTCCATACCGTAGGGTATTGCGCGGGATGCGTTGTCTCCCCTGTTTTCGGGTTTATTTTCGTGAAACCGTACCGAGAGTTGTCCTTCGCTTAACACCTTTATATTGACTGTCGGCTTATCGGTCGGGATATCTATTTTGCTTCTCGTGTTGTCACGGAGGGGCAGTCCGAGTTCTACCCTGTCTTGATTGGTTACTACCGGGTTTTTGAGGCGGAAGTTTACGAGTCCGCGGATCTGTTTTTCGAGTTCTTTTCGGGCTTCGTTTTTATGCACCGTAATTGATTTGGTCCGGTCTGGTCCGTACGCTTTGTTGACGGACGATTCGAAATCTGTCACTGCATCTGACAGTAACTTGTTCTCTCCTTCGGTAATGCTCCACTTGGTACTGTTGTCGGCGACCACTGTTTTGAAATTCTTGCCGAATACTACGAGGTCTTTGTCTTTCTTTGGGATGTAATCCCCTTGTTTATTTCTCATAATAATTACTATTTAAAAGATTTATAAAATTGATTGTATAAAATGTACTTTTCTTTGGGAGTTTATTTGTATGCATACTGCGTTTTCCGGCATGAATACTGCGCTTTCCTGCATGCATGCTGAATTTTACTAAATGCATACTGCGCTTTCCTGCATGCATACTGCACTTCCCGGTATGCATACTGAACTTCCCGGTATGCATACTGTGCTTCCCGGTATGCATACTGAGCTTCTCGGTATGCATACTGAGCTTCCCGGTATGCATACTGAGCTTCTCGGTATGCATACTGTGCTTCTCAGTATGCATACTGAGCTTCCC
>JAIRMF010000046.1 GCA_031258895.1 Dysgonamonadaceae bacterium
AAATGTCTTCTCAAGACGATCCTTGACAAATTCCATAGCCTCCAAACTGTTCATGTCAGACAAATACTTCCGCAAAATCCATACACGATTAATCGTATCACGTGGCAACAACAAATCATCACGACGAGTGCTCGACGAAATAATGTCAACAGCAGGATAAACACGCTTGTTCGAAAGCTTGCGATCAAGCTGCAACTCCATATTACCCGTGCCCTTAAACTCCTCGAAAATAACATCGTCCATCTTAGAACCCGTCTCCGTCAAAGCAGTCGCAATAATAGTCAACGAACCCCCATGCTCAATGTTGCGCGCAGCACCGAAAAACCGCTTAGGCTTCTGCAACGCATTAGCGTCAACACCGCCCGACAAAACCTTCCCCGACGCAGGCTGCACAGTATTATAAGCACGCGCAAGACGTGTGATCGAATCCAACAAAATAACTACGTCATGCTTGCACTCAACCAACCGTTTCGCCTTGCTCAAAACAATATCCGCAATCTTAACATGACGTTCCGCCGGCTCGTCAAAAGTGGACGCAATAACCTCCGCGTCAACGCTACGTTTCATGTCCGTAACCTCCTCAGGACGCTCGTCAATCAACAAAACAATCATATAAACCTCCGGATGATTCCATGCAATAGAGTTCGCTATGTCCTTCAACAACATCGTCTTGCCGGTCTTCGGCTGAGCAACGATAAGCCCGCGCTGACCTTTCCCAATAGGGGAAAAAAGATCCACAACACGGGACGCAATCCTGTCCGTAACCTTCGGGCTAATACTCGACACAAGATTGAATTTCTCATCCGGAAAAAGAGGCGTCAGATGATCAAAAGGAACCCTGTCACGCACGTCTTCAGGATGTAAACCGTTGATAAGATCGACTTTTATAAGCGGGAAAAACTTCTCGCCCTCCCTCGGAGGACGGATAGGACCCTCAACAACGTCGCCCGTCTTCAAACCAAACAGCTTGATCTGGTTCTGAGAAACATAAACGTCGTCGGCAGAAGAAAGATAATTATAGTCCGATGAGCGCAGGAAACCGTAACCCTCCTGAATAATCTCCAAAACGCCGGTCGCAGACAGTATACCGTCGAAATCAAACTGCCCGTTCTGCAGCGGTTTGTTATTGTTCGCAACGGGAGCCTGAGGCTGGCCGTTAAACTTGTTCTTCTGATTGACCGACTGTTTGTTTCCCTGGTTAGGGTGCTTCGGCTGGTGGGATTGCGGCTGGCCCTTGGGGAAAAGCTGCTCGTCAAGCAACACTTTCTTCTCCGGATTGTGAAGGAAAACTAATTTATTAGGCGTCGCCTCCTCTTTTACTGCCGGTTGTTCCTCTTTTTCCGTTGCCGGTTCCGTCTTAGGCGCTGCCGGCTCGGGTTTGGGAGTCGTCGGCTGTTCGGGCTTGGGAGTTGTCGGCTGCTCAGAAGAAAACAGGCCCGCCGTTTCGATAGTTGTACTGTCTTCGATATTAATCCTCACAGGCTGAGGAGCCTCTATCCTCGTACGCTTCTGCCGGAATTGCCGGTTAATCGGTTGCTTTTCCAAACTTACCTCTTCCTGTGCCGGCGGCGGCGTTTCGAGTTTTGTTTCAGTGGTTTCCTGTTTCCCTTTTTTACGGTACTGACGCTTAGTAACTGCGCCGTTTTCAGGAGATTTCGTTTCCTGTTTCGGCTCGACCTTCTTTATTTCCTGCTTTTCGATGTTGGCGGCAGGGGCGGCGTTCTGTGCGGCCCTCATCTGGATTTCCTTATTCCGCAGAACGTTTTCTTTCCATTCCTTTGATTTTCTACCGCGTTTCTGGGGGTAATCGCTAAGTTTATCCGCCGCCGCAAGCTCAGCCGCACCGATAATAGCCTGCTGGTCGAGGATTTGATAGATCAGGACATTCTTATCCGTTTTACCGATTCTTCTAAGTCCGAGTTCCTTAGCCAGAGCAAACAGCTGTTCCTGTTCCATTTCTCTGAGCTGCAAAATAGTATATTTCTGCATAAAAAGTTTATGAAATTATCTTGTTTGAATAAATAGAGTACTGTAATTCTACGGAATTCCCGCACCTTTTGGGCGGTTGTAGGGATTGAGGTTGTAATTATCTTTGGGAAATGCGCTGCAAAGGTAAGCAATTTATCTGTTAGCGCAATGGATTATTTGAAAATTTCTTCGAATTAGTGTTTTTTTATGTTTTCCGAATTTATTTTGCCGTTCAAAAAATAACGCTTACCTTTGCACCCGTTATGACTATAACAACAACCCATACAGACATAAATTTATTGCCGACTACGTCGAAATATTTGGTGGCGTCGGATAATTTATTAACACACACACACACACACACACACACAACCTGCTAAAGCCGCGCACGAACGCGAGAACGGCGAAAGCCATAATTACGTACGTGACAGCCATAGTTATGTACGTAACGTTCATAATTATTTACGCGACGTTCATAATTATGAATATGGCGTTCATAATAAACAAAATGATTGCTAAAACAAGTTTAATCAATAAAATAATAACAACAATGAAACGAACATTCTTTATAATCTTCTCTACACTCTGTCTCTGCATTGCAGACAGGGCGGAAGCGCAAGTCACTATAGGGTCTCTTGATGACCCGCAAAGTTTCTCTATCCTTGAGCTTATCGGCGGCGGCACGCGCGGATTCAGGCTGCCGCAGATGAATACTTGCGAACGTGACGCACTTAATGTAACCGGTAACGACGACGCTCGCGGTCTTGAGATCTTCAATCTATCTACCGAATGTGTCGATACCTGGAACGGAACAAAATGGATAGAGACCTGCTATCCGAAATCTTTGAAGCCGGAGATGATTGAAGTTGTGGGTGGCAGCTTTACCATTGGTGAGAGGTTGCAAACTTATACCACCAAAGACCCTAACTCTTACACAGTAACCATTTCGACCTTTAATATGAGCAAGACGGAAGTAACTCAGGCACAGTTTGAGTATGTGATGGGCACGAATCCTTCTTATTTTCAATGTGGCAACTCAAGTTATAGAAGTCATGTTCAGGCACGTGCAACTTCAGTGTTGCCTGTTGAAGGAGTTAACTGGTACGACGCTATCGCTTACTGCAACAAGTTGAGCATTAAAGAGAACAAGACGCCGTGTTATACCGTACAAGGCGTGGATTTCGATACTTTAACTTATAAAGGTATTCCTCATGACGACACCCAAACGAACGCTATCTGGGATGCTGCCAAGTGCAATTTCGATAATAATGGCTATCGTCTTCCCACCGAAGCTGAATGGGAATATGCAGCTCGCAGCGGTCTGCAGAGTTATTCAAAACAGAATTCTGACAGCTATGATTACGATTATTCAGGCAGTAACAATATTTGTGAGGTTGCCTGGTATGAAGGTAATAACAAAACAGACGACGCTTGCGCCAACCCTTTTCTCAACACTTACGGTACCAAGCCCGTAGCAACGAAAAAGGCCAATCAACTTGGTCTTTATGATATGAGCGGTAATGTTTGGGAATGGTGTTGGGATTGGTACGGCTCTTACAAGACCGATAAAACTGCTGATCCTACCGGCGGTAGCGAAACTAATAAGCGCGTGCTTCGCGGCGGCCGCTGGATCTATGACGCTACCAGATGCTTTGTCTCTTTTCGCCACAGCGACTCCCCTAACCTCCGATTCGACCGCGTCGGCTTCCGGGTTGTGTGCAGGTGAATAAAATGATTTCGTTTTGTTAGTTTATTGATGGCGTGTCTCAAACGGTTAATCACCGTCCGTCGTGTGGCGAAATAAAATTAAAACCTTGCCCGTAGACTCCCCAACACGAAACCGATTGTCTATCCTGTGACCCGCGACCCATACAATATCATCGCCCGACAGCAAAACCCAAACGTTATCCTTGTCCGGACGACTGACCTTGTTGCTGGTGAAAAAATCACTTAACTTCTGAAAATGGCTCATCCCAAACGGTACAAAACGATCCCCAAACCGCCACCGACGCAAAATCAACGGAAATCGTAATCTGTCAAAATCAAGTGTCGCAACATTCTTCCCCCTCTCAATCTCCGGCAAAGAATCCCTGTCCGCAACTAATACCTCCATCGAAAAAGGAAAATCCAACCGACAACACCCCTCCGAAATCTCATACTCCTCACGCCCATCATTATGCGTCACCGGAGAAATGATAAACTCGTCACGATCCTTAGTCAGCCGTAAATCAGAAGAATAAAACGTCTTGCCGGACTGCGAATCAACAGACCTGTAAACATCCTCAATGGTCTTGCCGCTAAACCCGCAGTCTTTAAGTATCTCAAAGAGAACAGACCGGGGAGACGGGCAAGTCCTCAACAAAGAAATATTAATCCTCCCCTTTTCCCTGTCAAACACCCTGTCGATACATTCTTTTATGGCCGAATCATAAACCTTTGTCGCCTCCGAAATATTTTGTGCCGTGCCCAGCAAGCCACCCCTTATCGACGGGTTGAACGTCTCAAGCAAAGGCAACAACTGTAACCGAATCCTGTTCCTGATAAACTCATCCTGCAAGTTGGTCGAGTCGGTTACATAACTGAGGTCCTTCTCCTTCAAGAAATGAAGAATATCCGCTTTCGAGAGGCAAAGCAGGGGACGTATAACGAATCCATGAGACGGCATAATGCCGGTAAGTCCGCGAATACCCGTACCCCGAATCAGGTTGAGCAACAAAGTCTCAATGCTGTCGTCACTGTGATGGGCCACCGCGACAACTTCCGCACCCTCCGACCGACGAAGCTCCTCAAACCACTCATAACGCAAGTCCCGAGCCGCCATCTCAACGGAAACCTTCCTCTCCTTAGCAATCTTAACAGTGTCGAAAGCCCTGCACAGAAAAGGTATCTGAAGCGTCTTTGCAAAATTTTCGGAAAAATACTCGTCGCGTTCCGATTCCTCCCCACGCAAACGAAAATTACAGTGCGCAGCCAAACACCGATAACCAAGCTCTTTCAGTGTGTAAAGCAGAAATACCGAGTCAGCGCCGCCACTCAAACCGACAACGACCTTGCCGCCCTCTCCCAACAGCCTCTCACTCGCTATATATTTGGCTACTCTCGGCAACATCACGTATCATCGTCAGTCAATGAGCATTCCCGAAAATACGTACTTACCCCTTTATAGCTTTTATCCCGGGCAGTTCCTTGCCTTCGATAGCCTCAAGCAATGCTCCGCCGCCTGTGGAAACGTAGGAAACTTTGTCCGCCAAACCAAATTTGTTGATGCAGGCCACAGAATCACCTCCACCGATAAGAGAAAATGCGCCACCCTTCGTAGCACGAACAATCGCCTCGGCAACAGCTCGCGACCCGTGAGTAAAATTTTCAAACTCAAATACACCCGTAGGCCCGTTCCAAAGAATAGTTTTTGATTCTTCAATTATACCTGCGAAAATCCTCTCTGTTTCCGGCCCTATATCAAGACCTTCCCACCCGTCGAGGATTTCGTCTACGGGAACAAACCGCGTTTGGGCGTCGTTACTGAAACTGTCGGCTATCTTCGCGTCAACGGCAAGAATAAGATTCACACCGTTCTCCTTAGCCTTTTTCAACAGTTCGAGAGCAAGTTCAAGTTTGTCATCCTCGACGATTGATTTACCGATCCTGCCACCTTGAGCCTTTGTGAAAGTATAAGTCATTCCGCCGGCAATGATAAGATTATCAACCTTGGTAAGCAGATTTTCAATGATTTCGATTTTTGAGGAAACTTTAGAACCACCCATTATTGCGGTGAAGGGACGCCGGATTTGATTCAGTACTTTTTCTACCGCATCGACCTCCGAATTCATCAGGTAGCCGAACAGTTTGTGGTCGGCGTCGAACGAATCGGCTATGATTGCCGTTGATGCGTGTGCACGGTGAGCCGTACCGAATGCGTCGTTCACATAAACCGTAGCATATGAGGCGAGACGTTTTGCCATTTCCTTTTGTTCTACCTTGACGGCTTTTTTTGCAGCCGCTTTCTCTTCCTCCGTAGCGTTTTCCGACAGACCACGCGGTTTACCCTCTTCGGCCGCATAGAATCGCAGGTTTTCGAGCAGCAAAGCCTGCCCGGGTTGCAGTGCGGCGGCTTTCTCTTCGGCTTGCCGGCCGAGACAGTCATCGGCGAAATCGACGGGAAGACCGAGCAATTGACTGACATTGGGAAGGATATGACGAAGCGAGTATTTTGCTTCAACACCTTTCGGTCGCCCGAGATGAGAGCAGATGATGACACTGCCGCCGTCGGCAATTATTTTCTTCAATGTAGGCATCGCGGCACGAATACGGGTGTCGTCGGTGATATTGAACTTTTCGTCGAGCGGGACATTGAAATCGACTCTGATAATTACTTTTTGTCCCTTAAAATTAAATTTTTCGATAGATAGCATATTTATTGTGATTTATTTATTGCGATTTCTTTTCCCACACGTACCATACGGGAATACGGTGCCCCCACCAGAGCTGACGACTGATGTTCCAATCACGGATATTTTCCATCCAGTGGCGGTAAGTGTTTTTGAATTTTTCGGGGAAGAATTTTATTGTATCGTTTTCCACATTTTCGATTGCGGGTTTGGCGAGGTCTTTCATTTTGAGAAACCATTGGGTGGACAGTTTCGGTTCGACGGGCACGTTGGTACGTTCCGAGAATCCGACCTTGTTTGTGTAGACTTCAACTTTGTCGAGTAGTCCCGCCTCTTCAAGATTTTTTTCTATTCTCTTCCGGCATTCGAAACGGTCTATCCCGACGTACATCGCAGCATTGCTGTTCAGTGTTCCGTTGTCGTTGAAGACATCAATTGAGGGCAGGTTATGTTTTTCGCCCAGCGCGTAGTCATTGGCGTCATGTGCGGGAGTAACTTTAAGGCATCCGGTACCGAAATCAACGTCTACATATTCATCTTCAATGATCGGTATTTCACGGCCAATCAAGGGCACGACTACCCGTTTACCTTTTAGATGTTTTGTTTTGTCGTTGTTCGGATTGATACACACTGCGGTGTCGCCAAATATGGTTTCGGGACGGGTAGTTGCCACTACTGCGAAACCCTGTTCTCCGGCGATTTTGTACCGAAGGTAGTACAGTTTTCCCGTTTGTTCTCTGTAAATCACTTCTTCATCCGAGATGGTAGTTTGAGCTTTCGGGTCCCAGTTCACCATCTTTTTGTCGCGGTAAATAAGCCCTTTGTTGTAGAGGTCGCAGAAGATTTTGAGGACGCTTTCGGTACGTTTCTCATCCATCGTAAAGGCGGTTCTGTCCCAGTCGCAGCTTACGCCGAGCCGTTTTAACTGATCGAGGATAATTCCTCCGTGTTTGCGTGTCCATTCCCAGGCGTGTTTTAAAAATTCCTCGCGTGTCATATCCGATTTTGAGAGGCCTTCCTGTGCGAGCTTGTTGACCACTTTCGCCTCCGTCGCTATCGAGGCATGGTCTGTGCCGGGCACCCAACAGGCATTCTTCCCCATCATCCGGGCACGGCGGACGAGAACGTCCTGAATGGTATTGTTGAGCATATGTCCCATGTGGAGGACTCCGGTAACGTTTGGCGGGGGAATAACTACCGTGTACGGTTCACGGCTATCGGGCTGCGAGCGGAAGAACTTGTTTTCGAGCCAGTATTGATACCATTTTTCTTCCACTTTAGCGGGATTGTATCGCGATTCTTCCGGTTTATTGTTTGCGGGCATGTTTATTTGTTGCGTGAGATTTGTTTATTTTCAATTCATCCATGATAAGTCTTGGCATCGAGACGAAGACATGCCAGTATCTTTTGCCCATTCTTCGGGGTTCCTGGAATACGCGATAGAGCCATTCGAGTTTCATTTCGATCATCCATTCGGGGGATCTTCTGAATTCGGGTCTACCCGAATTGAATTTGAATACCGCTCCGACCCCTATCATGACGCCTCTGTTGAGGAAGGGTTT
>JAIRMF010000018.1 GCA_031258895.1 Dysgonamonadaceae bacterium
CTAAGGTTCAGAAACAGGCACAAACCGGCGGTGACAAACAGGCAAAACTGTCGCTCGAAGCGCTATTAAAACTAAAAGAAACACTTGAACAGGGCAAACCTGCACGAAGAGTGCAATTCGATACAAAAGACGAAGAACATTTTGTACGGGACTTATTCCTCCTCACCTCGAAACCTGTATTGTATGTCTGCAACGTAGACGAAGCATCCGCCGCCGTAGGCAACGCTTGCGTGGAGCAGGTGAAGGAAACAATCCGTGAAGAAAACGCCGATTTGTTGGTTGTTGCCGCAAAGATCGAATCGGAAATCGCCGAATTTGAGACCTTCGAAGAACGGGAAATATTCCTTTCCGAACTCGGATTGCAGGAATCCGGCGTAAACCGTATTATCAAAGCCGCATACAAACTGTTAAACCTCGAGACCTTCCTCACCGCAGGACCACAAGAAGTGCGTGCATGGACTTACCGTCAAGGCAGCAAAGCGCCACAATGCGCCGGCGTGATACACACCGATTTTGAGAAAGGTTTCATCAGAGCGGAAGTAATCAAGTACGCTGATTACATCACTCTCGGTTCGGAAAGCGCTTGCAAGGAGGCGGGGAAAATATCTGTCGAAGGGAAAGACTATACAGTCAGGGACGGGGATATAATGCACTTCAGATTTAACGTATAACACAACCGAAATAAAAGAGAAGATAAACCCGTTTCAATATGCGTATCTTACGGCAGCCATGATTTTAACAGAAACAAATTATCGGAAATGAGAAAATGGAAAGTGGAAGATTCAGCCGAACTGTACAACATACATGGCTGGGGATTGGATTATTTTTCGATCAATGAAAAAGGTCACGTCACGGTAACACCAAAAAAGGGCAGTGTACGGATTGACCTGAAAGAACTGATGGACGAACTTGTGCTTCGCGATGTAGCCGCACCGTTGTTGATACGTTTTTCGGACATACTCGACAATCGTATAGAAAAAATCTCAAACTGCTTTCGCGCCGCTTCGGAAGAATACAGCTACGAGGGAGAGAATTTCGTCATTTACCCTATAAAAGTCAACCAGATGCGTCAGGTGGTAGAAGAGATTGTCAGTCACGGCAAGAAATTCAACATCGGCTTAGAGGCAGGTTCAAAGCCCGAGCTTCATGCCGTATTAGCCATCAATACCGGTTCCGGTTCGCTCATAATCTGCAACGGATATAAAGACGAAGACTATATTCAACTTGCCTTACTTGCGCAAAAGATGGGTAAACGGATATTCATTGTAATCGAAAAGTTGAACGAATTACAACTTGTAGCGACCATTGCGAGGAAGTTAAAAATCAGTCCGAACATTGGTATTCGCATCAAGCTTGCGAGCGCGGGCAGTGGCAAATGGGAAGAATCCGGCGGTGACGTAAGCAAATTCGGGCTTTCGTCCAGCGAATTGTTGGAAGCTCTGGATATTCTTGAAAAGAACAAGATGCGCAACTGCCTAAAATTGATACATTTTCACATTGGGAGTCAGGTGACGAAGATCCGTCGCATAAAAAACGCTCTTCGTGAGGCGTCGCAATTCTACGTACAGTTGCACAAGATGGGCTATCCGGTTGAATTTGTAGACATCGGTGGCGGTCTTGGGGTAGACTATGACGGCACTCGCTCTTCTTCCCGCGAGTCAAGCATGAACTATTCGATTCAGGAATACGTAAACGATTCGATATCGACACTGGTTGATGTATGTGTGAAGAACAAGATCCCGCAGCCGAACATTATCACGGAATCGGGTCGTTCGCTTGCGGCGCATCATTCGGTGTTGATTTTCCAGGTACTTGAGACGGTAGCTTCGCCCGAATGGGAGAAGGACGATGAACTGCCGGAGGACAGCCACGAACTTGTGCGGGATCTCTACAAGCTTTGGGACGAGATGAACAGTCCGCGTCTTATCGAAACTTGGCATGATGCACAGCAGATTCGCGAAGAGTCGCTTGACAGATTCAGTCTTGGGATGCTCGATCTGACCACCCGGGCGCAGGTAGAGAAGTTATACTGGTCGATTGCACGCGAAGTACAGCAGATTGCGATGAACATGAAACACGCACCGGAGGAGCTTCGCAAGATTGCAAAGATGCTTCCCGACAAATACTTTTGCAATTTCTCGCTTTTTCAGTCGTTGCCTGATTCGTGGGCTATCGATCAGGTTTTCCCGATAATGCCTGTTTCGCGTTTGGACGAGAAGCCCGACCGCACGGCTACGCTTCACGACATCACATGCGACAGCGACGGCAGGATATGTAATTTCATCAACATGCAGAATCATACCGGTTATCTACCCGTTCACAGGCTCAACCGTCGCGAGCCGTACTACATGGGAGTTTTTCTGGTTGGGGCATACCAGGAGATATTGGGTGATCTGCACAATCTTTTCGGCGACACTAATGCGGTGCATATCTCGGTGACGAAGGACGGTTACCAGATAGAGCAGATCATTGACGGGGAAACGATTGCGGATGTGCTTGATTATGTTCAGTACGATCCGAAGAAGCTTGTGCGGACGGTAGAGACATGGGTTACGCAGTCGATGAAGGAGGGCAAGATAACTCCTGAGGAAGGTCGTGAATTTCTTTCCAATTACCGTTCGGGTTTGTACGGATACACTTATTTGGAATAGTTGGGAAAGGAACATCCGGATAGATTTATGCTGCCGGTTGGTGTTTATCGGGAATTTTATTTGGAACGGAGTTATGAAAATCATATCATTCAATCTTAACGGCATACGTTCTGCCGCCGGCAAGGGTTTATTCGGATGGCTTGGGCGGGAGGCGCCGGACGTTTTTTGCGTACAGGAAACTAAGGCTCAGCCGGAGCAGATGGATTCCGTAACCTTGAGAAGTCTCGGTTATGAGCATCAGATGATACATTCGGCGGTAAAGAAGGGATATAGCGGGGTTGCGATATTCAGCAGGCTGAAGCCGGATCATTATGTGATTGGGATGGGGATAAGGGAGTACGATATTGAGGGGCGTGTCATCCGTGCCGACTTCGGCGATCTGACCGTTGTGTGTGTTTATGTTCCTTCCGGTACGACGGGCGACATTCGGCAGGCGGTGAAGATGCGTTTTCTTGAATCTTTCACACAATATCTTATTGATCTTAGCCGGACTCGTCGAGACGTCGTTATTTGCGGTGATTACAACATTTGCCGTACTCCGGCGGACATCAACCATCCGGAGCGGCACGTTAACGTTTCGGGTTTTTTGCTTGAGGAGCGGGTTTGGTTTGAAAGGTTTCTCTCGCTTGGGTTCACGGATTCGTTTCGCGAGTTCAACGGGGATCTTGGGCAGTACAGTTGGTGGAGTTTTCGTGCCGGGTCGAGGGAGAAGAATCTTGGTTGGAGGATTGACTACCACATAGTGTCGGAAAGTCTTAAGCCGGCATTAAAATCGGCCGCTATTCTGCGTGATGCGGTTTTTTCCGATCATGCTCCGGTGATGGTTGAGATTCGGAATTAAATTTACCTGTTGAAGCGCCCCAAATGATGGGCTAAGAATATATTTATATTTTTTCCCCTTGTTTGCTTGACGTCATACGCTTTGGAATCACATATTATCCGGTATTGTGATTTAATCGGAAACGAAATCTGGATAGTACACATTTCGAGAAATACGAACCATATTTCAGGAAATGTGAACCATATTTCAGGAAATATGTTTCAGCTACCTAGAAATATGAATCAGCCGGACAGAAATATCGTACCCTGTTATTGAATTTTTCCATCGCCGGAGGTAATTTTCTGTAAGAATTGTGAGTTGGGAAAACCCGTATTCATTAGTAATGTGCTTCGGGGATTATTTTTTTCTTGTTTTTGAAGAACAATTTGTATCTTTGCACCCGGTTAGTAATATACAATAATATAGATAACACAAAAAATAACAATCACGCCGTACAACTAAAACAAACGACAATATGAAAAAGACATTCGCCATCATTCTGACTTCCCTCTGCATCGCCCTCGCAGAGAACGCAATCTCGCAGGTAAATATCGGCTCTATGGATGACCCGCAAGAGTTCTCCGTCCTTGAACTTTCCACCGGCGGCGACCGCGGCTTCCGTCTGCCCCACATGACCGCCACCGAACGTAACGCCCTCGATCTGACCGGTAAAGACGCCGCACGCGGATTGCAAATATTCAACACCACAACCAGATGTGTCGATACCTGGAACGGCTCCAAATGGATAGAAACCTGCGGCGCGCCCGTCGTATACCTTAATACCGACATCTGCACCGGCAGTGCCGTCCCCGCCGTCGGATTTATGAAATACAACCTCGGCGCCGACCCGCAATACGATACGCCAAAGAAACAGATGGGCTACCTCGCCACAATCACATATCCTAAAAACAATGGCGCATCCAACGCACATGTCGATGCAACCGTCCTCGGCGGACTTTATCAATGGGGACGCAAAGATATTACCCATGGCTCCTCCGGCAGCCCTGCCTACACCCGTTATAACAACTCTGATAACACCAGCAGCACACAGATTGTTAATCAGGAGTCCACAATGTTTATTACTGGGCATACCAACTGGTATACCGGCAATAATGCCACTTCTTTGTGGGGTAACGGCGAAGGTTTAACAGGACAGTCCGATAACAAGGGCGGCGTTCTCTATAATGGAGGATACTATCAAAACACAGACTGGGCGACTCCCGAAAACAATCCGTGCCCTTCCGGCTTCCGCGTCCCTACGCAGGACGAATGGGAAAGAATCTGCGACTACGACTGTAACCCTTCTACCACAGCTAATAACTTTGATATCTCCGGCACCGCGGGGACTGCCAACAATTCCGGTCTAACCTGGGTGCCGGTGGTCTGTAACGGAAGTGGGGCGAGTGGTAAATGTGTTCCATCCACAGCAACAAGCGACGCGGAGAACTCTGCCTCAGGTTTCGCCATCTATGATACAGGTGTGTGGGATGCCGCCAAAAATACAGGTGGCGTCTACGCAGGCTTTACCGGAAACAATTTTCCATCAGGTGCGTCGCTGCATGATACAAGCGCACCCGAGCCTCTCCTGTTCCTTCCAGCCGCAGGCTATCGCGCATACACTACTAATGCCTCAACCATTAATCAGAGTAATCAAAGGGGTTTTTACTGGAGCAGTACGCACGATAACAGTAAAACTTATGCCTATTGCTGGGTTTTTTCGCACAATGCCGCATATAATTACGACCAAGAAAATAATGCTAT
>JAIRMF010000071.1 GCA_031258895.1 Dysgonamonadaceae bacterium
CTTTTACTAACGCCCATCCGATACTGTTTGTACCTAAGTCTATACCCAATATCTTTTTCATAACCTACTAATTAACTCCCAAAGGTAATTATTTTTTATCATTCTATATATTTTTTGAATAAAAAAATGTACCTTTGCAAAAATTTGAAAGCTTATCACAATAAGGATTATTCCGTTGTGGAAACATTTAAGGCGGGCTGAAAGGCTCGTCTTTTTCTTTGTATATCAAAGAATTAAGCAATAAAATAACCCGCCTGTTTTCCTTTGCGGATAACAAACAGGTAACAAATTTGATAGAAAAACTATCTTTTGGCGGATTCCGGTTTTTATTCCGCGACAGGCACATTACCGGTCCGTCATTGCGAACCTGCAAGCGTGAACCCGTATTCTTTCCCAGGGTCTGTCTGGATGTCATATTCGAAAACGGGCTTCACTCCCGTGTCCTTCAATTTCGCTTCCCCTGAGACAAGTGGTTCAGGCGTTTCGGGCACGTAGAAAAACACGTTAGGGTTCTCACCCTCCGCTCGCTTCAGCTCGCTTCCATCAGCAAATACAAGTGGAACGCAGCTCCTCAATCTCAAATTTCCGCCAAGTGTGGATTTTATCCTGAGCGCCTTTATATTTCCTTCTTCCCATTCGAGTGAGGACACGGTGAAGCCTCCTCTAGTACGGAGCCCTCTTACCGAACCGCAACTCCACACGTCGGGAAGCGCTGGCAGTACGTGAACAGCCCGGTCGTAGCTCTGTAAAAGCATCTCTGCTATTCCAGCAGTGCAGCCGAAGTTGCCGTCGATCTGGAAGGGCGGGTGCGAATCGAACATATTGGCGTATGTACCACCGCCACGGTAAACTGTAAGCCGGTGGTAGCAGAGTCGAAGTTGCTCCTTGATAAGTTTGTATGCACGGTTGCCATCTTGAAGGCGCGCCCAGAGACAAACTTTCCAGCCCATAGACCATCCGGTTGCAGGGTCGCCGCGATAATTGAGGAATGTGCGTGCCGCATCGAAGAGTTCCGGCGTCCGGTAAGGGGAAATCATATAGCTGGGGTAGAGTCCGTAAAGCGGAGATACGTGGCGGTGGTGATCATCCGGATTGTCCCAGTCAAAAAACCACTCCTGCAACTGACTATGACGGCCTATCTTAAGTGGAGGCAGTTTGCTGCGAGCTATTTTCAAGGTGTCGACAAATTTATCGTCGATCCCCAAAGCATTGGCTGCGGAAATGGTGTTTGAAAATAACTCAAAGGCAAGTTCAGTGTCCATCGTTACTCCGTAAGTGTTGGTGACGCCGTGTGGTGGGTAGGGCTGGAAATTGTTTTCCGGGGAATTGCTCGGCGCAACCACCAAATAGCGATCCACAGGCTCTTCAACCATGAAATCGAGATAGAACTCGGCTGCGCCCTTCATGACGGGGTAGATGTCGGCCAAATAGTCGCGGTCGCCAGAATAGAGATAGCGTTCCCAAAGGTGCTCCGAAAACCATGCCTGTCCGGAGGGCCACATGCCTGGTGCGGCATAATCAACAGGAGCTGTGACACGCCATATATCGGTGTTGTGGTGGAGTACCCATCCTCTGACACCGTACATTTCTTTGGCTGTCACGGCCCCCGTTTCAGCGACTTCACGTATCATCTTGATGAATGGTTCGTGCATCTCAGCAAGATTGGTCATCTCCGCCGGCCAATAGTTCATCTCGACATTGATGTTGGTTGTGTATTTACTGCCCCATGGTGGCATCAGGTGTTCATTCCAAATTCCCTGAAGGTTGGCCGGCTGGCCGCCAGGCTGAGAGCATGAAATTAGAAGGTAACGCCCGAACTGGAAATAGAGAGCGGCAAGTTGAGGATCGTTCGCCGTTGCAAATTCGAGGATCCTGACGTCGGTAGGTTTTTTTACTGAATCAGTCACACCGAGATCAAGCGATACCCTGTCAAAATAGCGCCTATAATAATTGACATGTTCCTTGCGTAGTTGTGTGAAGCCTTTTTTGGATGCGGCATCAAGAATTTTTTGCGCTTTTTCGCTTTCATCATCGCTGAGGTCTCGATAGTTCACAAAATTCGATGCTATCGAAATATAGAGCGTTGCTGAATCCGCTCCGTCAACCGAGATTTTTTCCCCCTCAACGGATAATGTTCCTTTCTGTGGAATGATCTTTACCTGGGCTTTGAACTTTACTTTTCCTTCTAAACTTTCAAAATTGCCGGCGGTGCCACTCAAAACAATCTCATCGCCTGATGCGGAAAATTCCGCCTTCTTTTGTGGGCTTGTAAGCCATGAAGAAAAACTGATCTTGCCGGTTTGAGAAGCGGTAAGCCTTACAACAATGAGCTGCCCCGTGAAAGCCGAAAAAACTTCACGTGTGTATCTCACTCCGTCTACCGTATAAGTGGTGGTAGCTATGGCAGTATTTAGGTCAAGGTCGCGATAGTAGTCCTCTGCGCTTTCGTGTCCTGGAAAAGCAATGTTCAAATCGCCAACAGTCTGATATGGCATCCCGTGATTGAAACCCAAACCTGTGCGCGGGAACATTTTTGCGTCGACTAAATCCTGTGCCTCTCTGAATTTGCCTTGAAACATCAGATTGCGTACTTCCGAAAGGTGTTTTTTTGCTTCCGGATAGTTGTTATCGTTGGGCTGCCCTGCCCAAACCGTTTCTTCATTCAGTTGCAAGCGTTCCTGTGCCGGATTACCGAACACCATTGCACCAAGCCTGCCATTACCGACCGGGAGCGCTTCGTCCCACTTAGAAGCGGGAGTGTTATACCATAGTCTCAGGTTGTTATCTACCGAAATAGGTCCTTCGCAAGATAAGAAACCTAGGATACAAAATACAGTTAAAAAATTTGTTTTTATGCGATTCATATCTTAAAGTAAATTGATTTCCTGCAAAGATATAAAAGATTGTCATACCATTGCAAATTTTCACGGAAATACATGCCTAAAATGCAATGTTTCCAAATACCTCAGGCTGTTAGTTGAACGGAATAATAAGGCAGCGCCTCAAATGGCTGTGAGATCCGGTGATTCGTTAAAAACTCTGTTGTCTGTTCCCCACAACAATTTGTTTCGCAACGTGCTGTAGAAGTCGTGTCCTTCAAGCTTAACGAGATTGATGCTGAAATCTGCTTTCCGTATATTAAATTCTGTTCCGGAAAGGAAAATTTCCGATCTGCCGTCGAGAGAAACAAGGAAATTGCTGTTTCTGGATTCTACCTTCAGTCTTATTTTATAATCTTCGGGTATTACAAGCGGTCGGACGTTGAGCGAATGTGGCGCGACGGGACTTAAAACGAAATTTCTCGCATCTGGAACAATAATCGGCCCGTTTACACTCATTGAATAAGCAGTTGATCCTGTGGGAGTCGCCACAAGCAGCCCATCGCCGAGATAAGTAGTTAGGTAATCGTCGTTGAGCCATGCATGAATTGTTATTATTGCCGATGTGTCGCGTTTGATTATGGCGATTTCGTTTAGTGCAAAATTACTCGTCCGTATACCATTTGCTGTGTTGATCTCAAGCAGGCTGCGTTTTTCAATGCTATAATTTCCGTGTAAAATTTTTTCGAGAGTTTGTTCAATTTCATTTGTGCTAACGTATGCAAGAAAACCAAGGCGACCGATATTAATGCCGACTATCGGTATTTCCTGCCGAGCCACCCATGCTGTTGTCTTAAGAAACGTACCATCCCCACCGAGGCTGATAATCATATCCAAATCGACTGCATCTTCACCGATAATCCCGGCGACAACCGGCCTGTAATCAAGTTCGCCGTCTAAGTAGTTAAAAAACAAAGATTCCACGCGAACTGCAACGTCAAGTGAATTGAGTTTTTCAAAAATCTCCCTGATATTGTTGAGTTTTCCGGATTGATAGCTATTCCCGAAAATGCCGATTTTCATATCAATTTTGATTGTTTTTCTAAAAGCGTTCGCGTAATTCAACAAAAAGCATTATTTTTGCGGTGCGGTTTGCTTAACTGCGGATTGCAAAATTAATACTTTATTCGCAAAAAGCTATTGAGGTCATATGATGAACTTGTTTTTATCCGTTCAAAACGGAATTGATGAAATAGTAACTCAAGTTACTGCCGCACCTATACAAGAAACTCAGGTTGTAGAGATGAATCTTTGGGAACTTGCCTTAAAAGGCGGATGGATAATGATTCCCATCGGACTTTTGTTGTTCCTTTCAGTAGTGGTATTTATAGAGCGTTTGCTGGTTATCAACCACGCGGCAAAGGAAGATGCCTCGTTTATGAACCGTATCAAGGATTATATCCACGACGGCAAAATCGAATCGGCTCTGAATCTTTGCCGTACAATCAACACACCTACAGCCCACATGATCGAAAAGGGAATTTCGCGACTCGGACGCCCTATGAACGACATTCAGATAGCTATCGAAAACGTAGGCAATATCGAAGTTTCAAAACTCGAAAAGGGGTTTCCATGGGTAGCTACAGCCGCTGCCGCCGCACCGATGATCGGTTTCCTCGGTACCGTAACCGGTATGGTACGCGCTTTTTTCGATATGGCAAATGCCGGTGCAAATGTCGATATTGCCCTACTTTCATCGGGTATCTACGAGGCACTCATTACAACCGTTGCCGGATTGATTGTCGGTATAATAGCCATGCTTTGCCACAACTATCTGACGGCACAGGTAAATGGAGTGGTCAATCATCTCGAAACTCATTCCATGGAATTTATGGATTTACTGAACGAACCAACTAATTGACAACTTGATGGCTATCAAAAGAAAACGCAGAGTAACAACCGAATTTAGCATGGCCTCGATGACGGACATGATTTTCCTTCTGCTTATATTCTTTATGATTACTTCCACGGTAGTAATTCCAAATGCTATAAAGGTGGTACTTCCTCAGAGTGCACAACAAACGAAAGCAAAGCCGCTCACGCGCGTTGTGATAGACGCTGGTTTGCACTATTACGTTGCCTATGGAAAAAGCAGGGAAAAGGAGGTGACTTTCGATGAAATAACGCCATTTTTGAAAGATTGTTACACAAAAGAGCCGGATGTTTATGTCGCTCTTTACGCCGATGAATCAATACCATACAGAGAAGTGGTACGAGTTCTTGATATAGCCAATCGCAATAGTTTTAAGATGATTCTTGTAACACGGCCAAAATAATAATGATTGATATTCAAAACGTAAAAAACCGATTCGGCATCATCGGCAACAGCAAGTTGCTGAATCGAGAAATAGAAAAGGTGCTGCGCATCTCGCCCACCGATTTGTCAGTGTTGATTATCGGAGAAAGTGGGGTCGGGAAGGAAGTTTTTCCGCAGATCATTCATCAAAATAGTGTTCGCAAACACGGACCCTATATAGCGGTGAACTGCGGTGCTATTCCCGAAGGCACTATTGATTCGGAACTGTTCGGACACGAAAAAGGCTCGTTCACCGGAGCGCTCGCCGACAGAAAAGGATATTTTGAAGTTGCCGACAAGGGTACAATTTTCCTTGATGAAGTTGGTGAACTACCCATCGCGACACAGGCCCGGCTGTTACGTGTACTCGAAAACGGCGAATTTATCAAAGTTGGCTCCTCAAAAGTGCAAAAAACCAATGTCCGCTTGGTTGCCGCTACCAACGTCGATTTGTTAAAAGCCATCCGCAACGGCAAGTTTCGCGAAGATCTCTATTATCGCCTCAATACCGTACCGGTTAATATTCCTCCTTTACGCGACCGCAAAGAAGATATTTTATTGCTTTTCAGAAAATTTGCATCGGATTGTGCAGAGAAATATAAAATGCCGGCAATTAATCTCAATGATGACTCTCGTGCTCTGTTGATCAAATACCGCTTCCATGGCAATATCCGCGAGCTGAAAAACATAACCGAACGAATGTCTATCATTGAACAGGAACGGGAAATCACACCGGAAATTCTGAAAAATTACCTTCTGGATACTGATGTTTCCCATCTTCCCGCGTTGCAACGCGCGGAAGCAGAGCAAAATTTCAGCAACGAGCGTGAGCTTCTATGGAAGATTTTGCTCGACATGCGTAAAGACATCAGTGACCTAAAGCAACAAATATCACCGGTGGGATTTCCCCAATCCGCAAAAAACGACGACACGGAGGTTGCACGTGCAGCCGTACTGCAACCGCCTGTTCTGGTAAAACCTGCGACCCAAGATAGCACTAAGAAAAAGTCTGTCACTTATGACGAATACACGGAAGAAGAAGCACATGGAGCAGCCGACAATGCTGCTTTGTCTGAAAGCATGACTATGGAAGACATGGAAAAGGAAATGATTCGCGTAGCGCTCGAACGCCACCGCGGCAAACGTCGCAACGCGGCGAATGATTTAAAAATCTCAGAACGAACTTTGTACCGTAAGATTAAAGAATATGATTTGGAATAGATCATCATATTGTTCCGTTGTGTTCGGGAGTCTCCAAAATCCGATATTAACTTTACAAAGGTTAAGGTATTAAATGATCCGTAAGTGATGATTTTCGGCAGATATAATTATGTTGTGTATTCGGGACTATCGGTCATCATTCTTTTGATCGGTTGTACGGTTTCCTACAAGTTTGAGGGAGGCAGCATAAACTACGATCTGACAAAAACCATCCATATTTCCGATTTCCCGAACAGGACGTCATACTCTCCTACTCTTTCGCAGGTTTTCAACATAGCGCTACGTAAACGCTTTATAGAACAGACGCGCCTGAAAGAAGTTACCAGTAATGCCGACATCGAACTTGACGGTGAAATTGTCGGCTTCAACCTGCAAGGCATGGCGGTGAAGGAAGACGCTTACAGTTCTACAACACGGCTAACTATCAATGTTCGCGTACATTATGTCAACAACAAAGAATCGGGAAAAGATCTTGAACGCACATTTTCGGCATTCAAGGAGTTCGACAGCAGTACATTCAGCGATGCTGTTCAGGACCAGTTGGCGAAGGAAATTGTAGATGAAATTGTGGACATGATTTATAACGAAACGGTTGCAAACTGGTGACAATGCAGAAATTTGACAAATTAACCGGCTTGATTGACGGCGACATTAGTTTCGACCGTCGTTCGCTTAGATACTTGTTTGGGATTACGAAGGAATTTCCATGGTTCCAGGCGGCGCAAATGTTATATACATTGAATCTTCTCAATTTGAAAGATGTTCGGTTTCTGCCCGAACTGCATAAAACGGCCGCATTGGTCGGCGATCGCAAGAAGCTTTTTTTTCTGGTGGAAGACGGTTTCTTCGATCCTCAACTGATGGAAATGCTCGAAAAAGAGCCTGACAACGATTTAGACGCTTTCGATAAGATTGATTCTTTATCTGGGGGCAGTATGTTAAACGGCATAGGGACCGATTCGCTTGTTTCGACGGACTACATGATTTATTTACAAACCGAACGGAGCGAAAAAGAAAACGAACCGGCAAAAGTAGAAAATCCGTTCAAACATCAGGATGTTATCGACAATTTTTTGGAAAATGAAAAGAGCTCTTCTTTACGTTTCGACATTAAGGGGATGGAGGCGTCGAAACCCTGTGATACTCCTTGTGTTGCAGATGACTATGAATATAACGACTCCGATTTATTTTCCGAAACCCTGGCAAAGATTTACCTGAAACAGGGGAAATACGAAAAGGCTCTGACTATTTTTCGTAAGCTAAATTTGGAATTTCCGGAAAAAAGTGCTTACTTTGCGGCTTTAATCTGCGAGATTGAAGCGTTTGTTAACAGTGATGATAGTAACAATAAAAATAAAGAATAAAAAATGTATATCTTTTCAACCGTCTTAATCGTGATTGCCTCTATTCTTCTGGTATTTTTCGTAGTCATCCAGAACTCGAAGGGAGGCGGACTTGCGGCGGGCTTTGCCTCGTCGAATCAAGTAATGGGCGTACGCAAAACAACCGATTTTCTTGAAAAAGTGACTTGGGGGCTTGCCGTTATCGTCGTATTTTTCTGTATTCTTGCCTCCATTTCTTTCAGGCAGAATAAGGACAAAGTTTCCGGTTCACAGCTTGATATTGAAGAACCTGCTCCTGCTGTGAATCCCAATGCAACGGCGCCTTTCGGCACTGCTGTTCCGGAATCTCCGTCCACGGAAACCCCTGCGAGATAACCAACTCTCAAAGACGAATGCAACTTTTTGCGCTCTTTGATTTTGCAATGTAATTTATTTAACGTAAATTTGCACCGTAAGCTGCATTATTAACAGTGTTATCATGAATATTAGGGTAAACAATGGTGAAGAACGCGCCAGAATTCTTGTCGTTGATGAGGAGGCTGATATACTTGATATTCTGCGCTTAAATCTCGAGAGTGAGGGGTATATTGTAGACGCCGTCAGTTCCGGTAAGGAGGCGCTGGAGAAACTTACGCCCAAGCACCGTCTCATTATTTTGGATGTAGTGATAAGCGATATGTCCGGATACCATGTTGCAGAGCGGTTACGGCGTGAGGATATAAGGACGCCGATTATTTTTTTGACGGCCCGTAATACGGAAAACGATATACTCACGGGATTTTCTGTTGGTGCGGACGATTATATTTTCAAGCCGTTTTCGATTAATGAAGTAATTGCGCGTGTGAAGGCGATTACGTGGCGGGATTACGAGACGTTTCCTTCCGAGAACAAGCGTAAGAACACAGTTTCTTTCAGGAGGGTGGTTCTCAACTGCAATTCCAAGACCCTTGAGGTGAACGGACAGAACGTTTTCATCACGAGAAAAGAGTTTGAATTACTTCTTCTTTTGATCAAGGAGCAGGGGAAGCTTTTGACGCGGGAGGACATTCTTGAAAGGGTCTGGCGAAGCGAGACTTGTGTTCTTGGGCGCACTGTTGATGTTCATATTGCCCGGATTCGCGGAAAGATTGGGGAATACGGCGTATGTTTAATTTGCCGTGTTGGATACGGATACTTGTTTGATCCCTTGGCGATTGACTGATACGCCTGACCTGGCGACTGTGACGTCAGAACGGTTTAGCGAATGAACTTACCTTAAGAGTTAGACATGGAACTTTCGGTAAGTTCATTGTTGTTTTTAAAAAAACACTTACCTTTGCAACCGATATGACAAAAGTGACAGCACATACCGACATAAATTTCTTGCCGAAATATTTGGTGGCGTGGGGTAATTTATTAACACACACATACACGCACATACACACACACACTACCTGCTAAAGCCGCGCATGCACGCGAGAGCGATACGGACAACAGCAAACTTTATACTTCAACATCCGCACTGTATTTTTCCCAATGGAAAACAGGGCGGTATTTTTTTGTGCGCCATACTGATGCAGCGACAAAACGCATATGGTTTTTTAAACAATA
>JAIRMF010000074.1 GCA_031258895.1 Dysgonamonadaceae bacterium
AAGAACATTACAAATAACGCCAAGACATAGCATTTGCGCTCCAAGAACATTACAAATACCGCCAAGACATAGCATTTGTGCTCCGAGAATATTACAAATAACGCCAAGACATAGCAGTGGCGCCCCGAGCACTAAGGAAATTCCGGCGAGGTGGAGGAGGATTCCGGAGGGAAGGACTTTAAAGTCTTTAAGATCATTAAGGTTTTTAAGGAGAAAGCCTTTAAGGAAAGCGGCTCTAAAAGAAAGTCCGGAGGGAGGAAGGGAAAATTCCAAAGAAAGGCCCTCAAGATTGCAGAAAAACTTCAGTGTTTCAGAAAAAAAAACCTTAAGGACTTTAAAAACATCAATGACCTTAAAGACCTTAGAGAAAATCTCCTCGGGGGGAAAAGAAAGGCCCGCGAGGTGGAGGGCAAAATCTAAAGAAAAGTACTTAAGGACTTAAAAGACATCAATGACATTAAAGACCTTAGAGAATTTAACGAAAAAAACTCCAAATATATCCCCAAAAATGAACAAAATCGTTAGATACGCAACGAAAAATACCTACTTCTAGGTATTGATATTCTCACTTTTTTGTCGGAACTTTGCAGCGCCAAAACAATAATAATATTCTACAAGACAAATATAATGAATACACAGCCCGTAATCCAATGCGAAAATATTACCCATTACTATGGCAACCGACTGATATACCGCGACCTTAACTTCGAAGTACAACGCGGGAAAATACTCGGACTGCTCGGAAAAAACGGGACAGGGAAAACTACAATAATAAATATCCTCAACGGTTTCCTAAAACCTCGATCAGGTACGTGCAAGCTGTTCGGCGAAAAAATGGACAGTATCTCACCAAAAACCAGAAACCGAGTCGGAATACTCCTCGAAGGACACGTCCAACACTCATATTTCAACGTCGAACAAATAGAAAAATATTACGCGGGCTTCTTCCCGCAATGGGACAAAAACGCATACTACAACCTAATCGACAAACTCCACGTCACACGCAAACAAAAAATAAATACAATGTCATGCGGCCAACGTTCGCAAGTCGCCCTCGGACTCCTGTTCGCACAACACCCCGACATACTCATCCTCGACGACTTCTCAATGGGACTTGACCCCGGTTACAGAAGACTGTTCGTGGAAAAAATTAAAGAGTTCGCCGCCAATGACAACAAAACCGTGTTCCTAACATCGCATATCATTCAAGATATGGAACGCCTCATCGACGACTGCATCATCCTCGATTACGGAAAAATCCTCCTCCACGAAAAAACCCAACATATACTCAATACATTCAAACGTTTCACGTTCAAAACCAATGCCACAAATATCCCAAACTCAAATATCCTACACAACACCGAAAAACTCGGCGACAGATGGGAAACATACTCATTCGAAAACATAAATACAGTGCGCGATAACTTTTCCAAACACAATATTAATGTAGATAATATCACAGAAGAAAAACTTTCCCTCGAAGACGCCTTCATCGGCCTGACCGGAAAATACTGATTCAACAACAAAATAACCATCGAAATGTACAAGGCAATCCTCTACAAAGAATTCATCAAAACACGCGCGGTAATAATCATCCTCCCAACCCTATTCGCCGCCGTCGCCGTCTTCTCTTTCCTCCAACTGTTCGAAGAAATAAGACTCGCCGGAAAAGTATCCTTCCTCGAAACAGTAATACAAAAAGATACCGCAATGTTCCCCTACTTCAAACATCTGCCGACTTTCGCCGGCGTCCTGCTGGCAAGCGTACAGTACCTGCCCGAAATCCAGTACAAACGGCTTAAACTTACACTACACCTGCCGATAAAAGAATCAAAAACAATCATAACAATGCTCCTCTACGGAATAACAATCGTCGTCACGCTGCTCCTCATAACGATAGCCGCGCTCCTCATACCGCTCGCAAAAACTTTCCCCGCCGAAATAGTAAACGCACAATTCATGACCCTAATCCCACATTTCATCGCAGCGCCCGCCGCATACCTCCTAACAACCTGGATCTGCATAGAACCGACATGGAAATTCAAAATACCGGGAATAATCGCCGCAACATACGCCCTCACATTCTTCACAATGACTGCCAAACCGGGAGCATACATGCCTTTCGTCCCGTACCTGATAGCCTTCGTCGTAATCGCGTTCTGTTTCCCATTCCTGTCGGTCGCCCGATTCAAAGAAGGAATACAGTAAAACGTCGCCAAAACCAAAAACCGTAAAATGAAAAATAAACAACTCCTGTACAGCGTCATCGTCGCATTCCTCACAATCATCAGCCTGTGGGCAATCCCCGAACTCGTCAAAACCGCGTCCGTCTCCCCAAACAACGCACCCTTCGTCTACTACAGCGCTCCGGAAAGAAAATTCCTCATAAGAGAAACCGGCCGAAACAAAAACAAATTTCATGACGACGAAGGGAAAACATACACAGACAAAGAATACGATACGGCGCTCCCGCTCCTAAACTTCCGGCAGCTAACAATCAATGGCGAAATGCCAGACAGCGTCCTGGGAATCGCAATAGACCCCCGACAACTGAGAACCAAACAAGTGCACTTCAGATACTCCCCAATCGAAATGCATACCCCAAATATCGGACTCTACATCATGTATGAATCACTCCCGAAAAAAGCCAAACTCGAATCACCCGGAGACGTGTTCCAAATAAAGAAAAATATCGAATTCATAGACGTCCAAACAAACGCCGTAAACAAAGATAAAAGCGAAAAATTCCAATCCGCACTCCTCAAAGCCGGATATACATTCCCCGAACAATGGACCAGCGGAAACCTGAACATCCGCAAGCCCTACGACGAAGGATACTTCTCGCTCGACAACAAAAATAAACTGTTCCACGTCAAGATGGTAAACGGCCGCCCCTTCGTTCGGGATACCAAACTCGACAGTCGCATCGAACCCGCCTTCTTCTCCATGCTCGAAGTCGCAGATAAACGATTCTACGGCTTCCTTTTCGATAAAGCAGGAAACGTTTACATCGTCGAAGAAAAAAGCGGGAAATACAACGCCCTCCAACTCGACATCAACCACTTCAATCCCCACAAAGACGAGCTGATGATCCTCGGTAATATGCTCTACTGGACAGTCGCAGTCAAAACCGACAACGGTAAACACTACTATGCGTTAGATACCGAAACACTTCAACAACAACGATACCTCCATATCAAAGCCGACGACAACCGTTGGAATGTCATATCCAAATGGCTCTTCCCCGTATACCTGACATTCAAAGACACAGACAAACATAGCGAATTCATAAAACCCCGCCTGAACTTCACCGACCGCAATGCCCTCGCGATAAACCTCCTCCTGGCACTCACAGCCATCTTTATCTTCCATCGCGAAAGCCGCAAAAAAACAGCCTGCAAAAGTCTCTACACGCTAATCTTCGGTATTGCCGGTATAGTGGCGCTGCTCGTCCTCGAATTCGCAACCCGTACAAACAACAACAAACATCTTTAATTTATAAAATCTTTAGTTTATTTATGAAACGGTTATCTCTATCAATCGCGCTCGCCGTTGCGCTTGCCGCCTGCAATGGCGGAAATAAAAAAACGGAATCCGCCGAAAATAACGACGTCAATACCTCTGAGTCCGCCGATCTTCCCGTCTTCGAATTGGACGATCTGTTGCCCGTCGCCGACCGGCAGCTGGACAAAACGATTAAAGTAGTAGGCTACGTCACTCATACCTGCAAACACGCCGGCAAACGCTGTTTCATCGTCGGAGAAACGCAACAGGCGTCCATGAGGGTGGAAGCAAAAGGCAATATCGGCGGCTTTAACCGTGAACTTGTCGGTTCAAAACTCGAAATCATCGGCATCCTGAAAGAACGTCGCCTGACCAAAGAGTACATCTCCCAAATGGAACAGAACGTTGAACTCAAAAAACAGGAAGATGGCGCCGCCGAATCCTGCGCTGCCGAACTGAGCAACATCAATGACATGCGCAAATGGATGAAAGCGCACAACAAGGATTATTATTCCATCTTCTACATGGATGGGCTGGATTATGCCGCTTTGGAATCGGAATAAGATGAGAATAGTTCGCTGGTTGCGGGTCATCCACCGAGATTTAGGGTTCCTCGTTGTGGGCATGTCCGTGGTTTACGGCATATCGGGAATATACCTCAACCATTTGGACGGGAAAGACCCTGCTTACCGTACGGAAGTGGGATTTGTTCAGTTGCCGCCCGGTCTTTCCGGCGAAAAATTGTCCGAAGTATGGAAATCCGATCCTCGCTTGCCGTCGCTAAAAAAGGTGATTCGGATAGATGAATCGCATTTCCGGCTGATGTTGGAAGGCGGCGTCGGTGTATACAGTTCTTTGGACGGGCATACCGATTACGAAAAACACACCAAGAGAGCTTTTGTATACTGGATCAATCGTTTGCATTATAACAAAATAAAGGATTGGAGTCCTGTCGCCGATTTTTTTGCCGTTTCATTACTTTTCCTGGCTGTTTCCGGAATATTTCTGGTTAAGGGGAGAAGAGGGATTACCGGTTCGGGCAAATGGTTTTTGCTTGCCGGTTTATTGATACCGCTGCTTTACATATTACTGCAATAACGGGCATTTCTGCTACACTTTGCATACCGTTTAACCCTTCCTTATTACATAAAGTCTACTTTTTTAGGTCTGACCGATTAAAATTATCGTGTTAGACTAAAATTTTATTTCATTACTTATCAGTTAGTTAGAATTTTTTCTCCACATTTTTATAAAAAAAAGAGTGGAGAAATTTTTTTTATAAGAAATATGTTGTAATTTTGCGGAATATTCGAGCATAATAATAGTTATTATTGGAATATGCTTTACAAATAGAGACTTATTAATTAATATTATTAACATAAAGTTTTTTAAGTATGAAGAAGATTGAAGCAATTATTCGTAAGACGAAATTCGATGATGTAAAGGAGGCTTTGATTGCGGCCGACATTGAATGGTTTTCTTATTCGGAGGTTAGAGGAGTCGGTAAGGATCGTGAAGAGCGGATTTACCGGGGAGTGATTTACGATACGAGTTCGATAGAGCGTTATCTATTGAGCATTATCGTGAGGGACATTAATGTTGAGAAGGCTGTTGAGGCGATTAAGCGGGCGGCCTATACGGGGGAGATTGGCGACGGGCGCATTTTCATTTTTTCGGCGGAAGACGCTATCAGTATTCGTTCGGGCAAGCGTGGCGATGACACTTTGTTCACGCTTAAATAACAGGAGTATTTACTTATTTTAAAAAACATTTTCAATGAAAACTTACATTAAATCACTTCACGGCAGATTGCTGCTGTTTGCGCTTATTTCAGTTGTTGTCATCGGTATCGGCACGAAACTTTACGCGCAGGATTCCGTTGTTGTCGAAACTGTGGTTACCGAGACTGTTATTCCTGTCGAGGATTCGACGGGGTCTGTACTTCCCGTCGATGATTTGGGTATTTCTCTTAACACTGTCTGGATGTTACTTGCCGCGATGCTTGTATTTTTCATGCAGCCTGGTTTTGCTTTGGTTGAGGCGGGTTTTACTCGGACGAAGAACACGGCTAATATTTTGATGAAGAACTGTATTGATTTCATGGTTGGTTCGGTTTTATTTTTCTTTATTGGCTTTGGTGTGATGTTTGGTTCGGAAGGTGCGGGCTTTGCGGGGCTACCCAATTTCGGTGATTTATCTTTCTTTGACAACGGTTTGCCTACGGAGGGTTTTCTTATTTTCCAGACTGTATTTTGTGCGACCGCTGCGACGATTGTTTCCGGTGCGATGGCGGAGCGGACGAAGTTTCACATGTATTTGATTTACACTGTTCTCATCAGCGTGTTTATCTATCCTGTTTCCGGTCATTGGACTTGGGGTGGAGGATTTTTGTCTGCTGAGGGAGGTTGGTTGGATCGGTTGACGGGCGCGACTTTCCATGATTTTGCCGGTTCGACTATTGTTCATTCTGTTGGCGGCTGGGTTGCTTTGGTTGGCGCTGCGATTCTTGGTCCTCGGATAGGGAAGTACAGTAAAGACGGCAAGGTCAAGGCGATCCCCGGTCACAATCTCACGATTGCCGCTCTTGGTGTTTTCATTTTGTGGTTTGGCTGGTTTGGGTTCAATCCGGGTTCTCAGCTTGCGGCGGCTGGCGCGGGGGATCGTGTTGCCATTTCGCATGTATTTTTGACGACGAATCTTGCGGCGGCAGCGGGAGGTTTATTTGCTTTGTTTACTGCCTGGTGTAAGTACCGGAAGCCATCTTTGTCGTTGACATTAAACGGTATTCTTGCGGGTTTGGTAGGTATAACGGCGGGTTGTGACGCTGTATCTCCGATTGGCGCTTTGTTTATAGGCGCTTTTTGCGGCATTTTGATGGTTTATTCTGTGGAGTTTATCGATCGTGTATTGAAGATAGACGATCCTGTTGGGGCGTCGTCTGTTCATGGTGTTTGTGGTTTTGCGGGCACTCTTTTGACGGGTCTTTTAGCGATTGACGGCGGTTTATTTTATTCTGGTTGTTGGAGTTTATTTTTTGCGCAATTGACTGGCGCTGTTATTATTGGTGCGTGGGCGATTGGCATTGGTTTTGTGATTTTCAAGGGTCTTGATGTTGTGTTTGGTCTTCGTGTGACGCGTCGCATTGAGGAGGAGGGTCTTGACATTTACGAGCACGGGGAGACTGCATATAACTGATTTATTGCTGTTCTGATGTTTTCTGAAGGGGGTGTGTTGAGCGATCGACACACCTCTTTTGTTATTTTGGCTGTGGAATTGTTTTATTTTACCATCTAAAAAAAAATGTTTACCTTTGCACCCGTTATGACGAGAGTAGCTACACATACCGACATAAATTTCTTGCCGACTACGTCGAAATATTTGGCGGCGTCGAATAATTTGTTAACATACACGCACATACACACACACACTACCTGCTAAAGCCGCGCACGCACGCGAGAGCGATACGGATAACAGCAAACTTTATACTTCAACATCCGCACTGTATTTTTCCCAATGGAAAACAGGGCGGTATTTTTTTGTGCGCCATACTGATGCAGCGACAAAACGCATATGGTTTTTTAAACAATA
>JAIRMF010000127.1 GCA_031258895.1 Dysgonamonadaceae bacterium
TCGATAAGGATGAGTGATTGTCGGGATGCGTATTTTATCATGAACTTCATGTTGTTCAAGTGCGAACTGTATGTAGACAGGTTATTCTCGATGGACTGTTCGTCGCCGATGTCGATAAAAATATCCTGAAATATTCCTGTTTTCGAATCTTCACCGATCGGGATAAGCATTCCGGATTGAAGCATGTATTGGAGTAATCCGGCTGTTTTGAGCAATACTGATTTTCCTCCTGCATTGGGACCGGAGACGAGCAGTATTCGGGTTTTTAGTTCGAAATCCAGAGGTACGACGATTTTGCCCTGCTTTCGGTGCGATAGCGATAGCAGTAGCAACGGATGGACGGCGCGGGTCCATTCCAACTGCTGTTTATTTTCGATAATCGGCATTATTGCGTCTGTATCCTGTGCGAAGAGCGCTTTTGCACGGATGAAGTCTATTTGTACGAGGAAGAGGTAGGCGTTTGTTATTACTGGGATTTCGTTGCGAATGACATTGGTTATTTCGATAAGGATTTTCATTTTTTCCCGCTTAGCCTCATTTTCAAGTTCTCGTATACGGTTATTTGTTTCCACGATTTCCTGCGGCTCTATGAATACTGTTTTACCGGTAGCGGACTCATCGTGTATTATTCCTTTAATTTTACGTTTGAAGGCAACAGAGACAGGGATAACAAGTCTTCCGTTGCGAACGGTAGCGGTTGCGTCTCTATCGACAAGGCTGTCGGACTGTGCTTGACGCAGAATGTTGCCAAGTGTTTTGGAGATACTTCCTATTGTTTGCGTTAATCGGTGATTAATATCGGCGAGTGTGGGCGATGCGTTACTGCGGATTTGCCCGAATTTGTCTATAATGAGGTCGATTTGTCGTATGATGTTTGGGGAATCTTTGATACCGACGGTTAGTTCTTGGAGGGAGGGATAGTTAGTTTGTATGCGTTCGGATTTGAAAAACCTGAGGACATTACTTATCGTGTCTACCGTTTTACGTATATCTAAGAGTTCTTTTTCGGTCAGGCAGGTGCCTTTTATTGCAGTTTTTTTAAGGGTTTCGCGTACGTCGGAAAATTCATTGGCGGGGAAATTTTCTTTTTTCCGTATTATTTGCAGGAATTCGTTTGTTTGGGTTAGTTGTGTTTTGATGGTTTCGTAGTTGTGGGAAAAGGTCATTTCCGCGGTTTTTTCTTTTCCCGGTATTGACAGGCAGTGATTAGCTACTAACTGTCTTATTTTGTCGAAGTTTATTTTTTGTTCGAAGTTTTCCGGATAGATCATTGTTCATTTGCGTTCAATTGATTTTTGACCGGGTATGCATACATTTCGAGCAGTTTTTCGGTCAGGAACGGTACGTCCTTATTGACCAGGTCTATTTTGTTTATGCGGTCTACGAAGTATTGTTCCGTTTCTTTTTTTTCTTCCGGTGTATATTTATTTTTTTGCGGGCGGTTTCCCCACAGTTTATCGTATGCGATGTAGTTGATGGGGTATAGTTTGTAGTTGGTAAATATTTCGTGGTCTATTAGCGATGCTATTTCCGTCGCAACTTTGTTACGATTCAGGTCGGGGTTAATTTTTTGCAGTTTACTGTTTATCGGGCGTCCTACCTGGAAGTGTATTTTACCTTTGAATCCTTTCAATCCTGTTAGCATATTTATTTCGTCATCCATTGGCGTTTTTTTGAAGTTTGGGTCATCCCGTTTCATTTGGTATTCTTTTGCTTTCAGGTAGTCGCATGGGTCGAATTCGTAGGAGATGGAGAGTGGTGTAATGTTGAGTGATTTGATATTTTGTAGGAAGTCATTTTGTCCGCCCATGGCGAGCATTTTGATAATACTTTCTTGAGTTCTGTCATCGGAGTTTTTGGCTCTTCCTTCTCTTTGAGCTATCCATATTGAGTGTTGTTTTTGTTTGACGGCGAAATGGATATACTGTGAGAGGTGTTTGGAGTTTTCGAGTTTTTGGTGGATTGATGCTCCTCTTTTTACGATGAAGTTATTATTCATACGGACGATACTTTCCAGCCAGGGGTATATCAGGAGGTTGTCGCCGATAGCGACTTCTGTTGTCATGAATCCTTCTTTTAGCAGCATGGCGTTTAGGAGGAGTGCGTCGAGGACTATATCGCGGTGATTTGATATGTAGGTGCATGCTTGATTTTTGGGTATGTTTTGGAAGCCGTTGCAATCGATTTTTTCGGATGTTTTTTTGGCGAATGAGAATATCTGGTCTTTTATAAATTTACTTTGCAGTTCGTAGGGGGTTTTGAATGTACGGAGCATTGTTTTGAAGTTTTCCCACTGTATGTTTGGGAAAGCTGCGTTGACGACGGCTTTGAACTGCGGGTCTTCGAGCAGTTTTTCGACTATTGTCGGCATTTCTTCGTCATGGTAGGGCCTTATATCGTCGAATTTTGTTGTATTACTGTTGTCCGGCATGTTGTTCTTTTATTTCTTTTTGGTCAGGGAATAACTATTGTACCTATGTCTGTGTTTTCGAGGATTTTTCTGAGGTTTCCGGGCTTTTCTATATTGAACACGATTATTGGCAGCTGATTATCTTTTGCGAGTGTTATTGCTGTCAGGTCCATTACTTTGAGGTTTTTGTTGTATACTTGGTCGTAAGTTATTTTGTTGTATTTCATTGCCTTGGTAGTTTTTTCGGGGTCTTCGGTGTATATCCCGTCCACACGTGTACCTTTGAGCATGGCATTTGCTTCAAGTTCTATGCTTCTCAGGACGGCAGCGGTATCGGTTGTGAAGAGGGGGTTTCCTGTTCCTCCGGCGATGATTATTATTTTGTTTTCCTGTAGGGATTTGATAGCTGTTTCTTTGTTGTAGTATTGTCCTATTGGTTCCATTCTTATTGCGGTAAACAGTTCTGTTGGGCGTCCTTTTTCTTGGAGGGCAGAGCAGAGTGCTATTCCGTTGATGACGGTTGCGAGCATTCCCATTTGGTCGCCTTTTATTCTGTCTTGGCATGGGCATTTATCGGATTTTCCTCTGTATATATTCCCGCCTCCGGCGACTATTGCTATTTGTATGCCGAGCGATGCTATTTCTGTTATTTGCTGTGCGAAGTCGGACAGTTTGTCTTTGTTTATTCCCGGTTCTTTTTTATTTCCGAGTGATTCTCCGCTTAATTTCAGGAGTATTCTTTTGTATTTTGTCATTGTATTGTTATTTTTCACAAAGGTAGTTATTTTTTTTTTAGGGGAGGGACAGAAGAGCATCAAGACTGTTAAACAAGGGGTATTTAGGCGCTTTAAAACAAGTAGGGACGCCTTTGAAGCGTCCCTACTAAAACATTAATTACCTGTTTTACTTTACAATCTTTACAATCTTTTCGCCGACCTTTAGCAGGTATACGCCTTTTTGCAGGGCTGAGGTTGTGATCTGATTCCTGCCGCTTACGAGTGTCGAAGTAAGGACTGTCTTTCCGGACAAATCGAAGATACGGGCTGAGTTGTTTTCGCCTGTATTGATGATTATGTAGTCGGTGAACGGATTGGGGTAGACGGAAATTTTCTCCTCCGGAACATTTTGTATGTTCACGTTATTACCGGGCAACGGTATGACGACGTCGGGTATAGAACCGAAATATGCTTCGCGGACGCTTGCGTTAAGGTTGGGGTTTACGCCGTTTTGGATGGTAATATTTCGGTGCTCTCCGTAGAATGAACCGAACCCTTTCACCTTGATGACGCCTTTGTTTAGTACGAATTCATTGTCCGTGTAGTCTTCGGGGATACGGATACTGTATTCTTGTGCGCGGCTTGCGAAGGTGTATTGTCCGGGCCCAAGGATCAGGGCGAAGTTTGTTTCCGCGTTGCTGTATTGGATGCCTGCGCTCATGTTGTAGATGCCTGACATTTTGTTTGCCGGGTGGTATAGCGTGTTGAACAGCACGGAGACGGAGTCACCTGGGGCGAAGTCTTTTTCGGGGTTTGTCAGGTTGCTGATGGCGTATGTTACCGGTTTTGCGGTGATTATCTGGTATGTTGCGCCGGTTGCGGAGACAAGTTTTACTATGTTTCGTCCGAAACCTAGCTTTACCGTGTAACTGCCATCGGTGTTGGTCTCTACACTGTCGACCGTGAAGCCTTTGTATGAGGTAATAGTGTCGCCTATTGTTGGCGTAGCTACGAGCACTTCTGTTGCGCCGTCGGGCTTGAATGTGTAGGGGAAACTGCCTTTTGCGGCGTCGTAGTACATTACGTCATGTTCTGCGTCTATTGCTATGCCGTCAGTTTTGTCTGTCCCGTCTTGTGCCCAGAAGTCGTTAAGGTTCATGTTTGTTGTGATGTTGGCTTCGGGCTGTTCCACTGCGACGACGAACACGCCTGTATTTTCCGGCCATAGCTTACTGAACAATGCGCCATGCTTTGCCAGCGAGTCTGTTGAGAGGCCGAGATTAGTTGTGTGGTGTGTTATTATTGCGTCGTAGTCTATTAGGACGATAGCTGTTCCTGCGCCTGTGGGACGTATTACGCCGCTGTCGCTGACTGTTATGATATTTGAGCTTGGCAGACCTGTTTCGTCGATTACAGTGTAATGGAATTCCGGCTCGATGAAGTAGTTATTTACGTCGGTATCTATTGCCTGCCAGTTTCTGGTGTGGATAAGTTGGAAGGCGGTGTCTTCGCGTAGGGGCAGGGTAAGGTATCCTTGTGCATTGATATTCATGAACATGTCGGCCACGTTTCTGCCGTTTAGGTGGGCGACGTCGTGGTCGATTGTTTTTGAACCGTACGCTGATAGTTGGTCATCGGTGAATGTTGTTATCGTGTCTTTTTCCACTTCTGTACCTGCTTTTGGCTTGAATAGTCCGACGTGCGCAGCTTTTCCTTCGCGGGTTATTCGGTAGTTGAAACCGCCTGCAGCATTCGTAGGCGCCGGCAGATCATAATACCAAATCCGGCTTGTATCCGTTTCCAAAATATACACTTCGTCCTTCTTGGTGAACGGGACGTAATGCTTAGTCAGGTAATTTCCTGCTACGAGGACTGATTGGTCTTTGTCTCCTACATATACGACGGCGTCTTTTGGGACATTGAATTGGTAGTTATGTGCAGGGACGACAGGGTTTAGGGCGTTGAGGCAAATATTTTTGACAACAAGATAAGCATATTCCTCTTCAGTTATGTTATATACAACTAACTGATATTCGCCTTCAATGTTCAAATTATCGACGAAAAATTCAATATGATCCCCACCCCAACCAACTGTAAAAGGAGGAACAATACTGTCCCATACAATTTCGTCGTTTTGCTTGATTTCCACTTTCATATCTGTTTCCATCAAACATGATTCCATATACTCGAATCTAATAGATTTACAGCCATCATTAAAAACAGGGGAAGCAAGATATGTCAAACCACCCACATGATCACTTATAAGACTAACTCCATCATCATAGTCCTCACCATTTCCAATAAGAACATTCTTGTTCTCCGCATAAGCAGTCCACCCATTCTGACTTGTGATTAGTTCATCTTCCTGAGAATAAAATTCTCCGAATGAGTCCCAGAAATCATCTTGATGGTCGCATTGCGCATTAATGTATGTATTGGACAGAAACAAAGCTGTCGTCAATAAAACTGTTTTTAAAAAATACCTTTTCATATATTTTTAATTTTAATTCTAATATTAAAACTCTGACGACGCTTGACGCCTCGCCAGAGTTTCAGTTAATACTTACTTTTTGGTAACCGGAATTGTTCTATGTCCATGCTTTAGGCGGTATTCACCTTTAGGCAATTGAGACAAATTGATCTTTTCGCCTGCTTTTACGGTTGTTTTCAAGACCTCTTTACCTTTGGGGTCATACACCGATACGCTACCGCCTGTGTAGGAGCTTATTGGAAAATAGTCCTTCACTTCTACTGTTTTGTTTGCAGTTATTGTTTCTGCTTTCCGCAAGGAAGCAGATGCTGGCGCCACTCCACCTGTTTTTGTTATTCTCAACTTATCCAAGCAGAAATAAACCGCAGTATTAGGTCCGTAACCCGACAGGCTGTCTGTGGAAAACATTGTGAAATAAAGGGACTTGACAGTGCCGAACGTTGACAACGTTACCTTTTCCCAATTGGGAGATTGAGAGACATTATACGTTGCCGAAGAACTGTATTGTGCCAATGGTATTATCTTGGTTACTTCCGTACCATTTGATTTGACGCCGTG
>JAIRMF010000148.1 GCA_031258895.1 Dysgonamonadaceae bacterium
GATTGTTCGCAGTGGCAGCTCGGTAGCAAAAGTGGTGCTCTAACAGGTCAGTGAATCTTTTGAATGTGAAAAAGTCTTCAAAGCCGGAAACGGCCTTGGAGACTTTCTCTTTTAGAGGCTTCTCAAAAGCCCCCCACAAAAAGAAGGCGCGCCAACCATTACATCAACGCGCCTTCCATTATATACCCTTCCCGTTCGCTATACCCACTTCTCAACTCCCCATACAAACGCCCTAAGACCCTGAGACTCCGCCTCCATATCAATCTCGTGAAGCCGGCGAAGCAAAACATCTACCTTGTCATCCATGACAACCGTCAAAATAGCAGAATTTAACGTCGGCCACGCATGATCTCCGTAATGCGGCTCGCCTCGATAACTCCCACGACCCTGTACAGATTCCCATAACGTGAAACCTCTGATATTAAGGTGGCCCAGCAATTCCAATATCAACTCCCCATATGCCTGATTGTAAGTTATAAATACTGTTTTCATGTGATTATATTATTTGTTTCCTGTCATTATACGTCTCCTCGTCTTCTTACGCTCACGATTCACTCCGTTAGCACCGAAAATCGAGTAAAGTGCCGGTACATAAAGTAAGGTCAGAATGGTAGACAAAGTCAGACCGCCAACAACCGCAATACCCATCGGCTGCCACATCTCTGACCCCGACCCGCGAGGAATAGCCATCGGAATCATACCCAATACAGTCGTCGCTGTAGTCATCAAAATAGGACGAAGACGAGACCGACCGGCCGAAATAACTGCCCTGTCTATCGACATCCCACGCTCCCTGTTCAAATTAATATAGTCGATAAATACTATCCCGTTCTTAACCACAATCCCGATCAACATAACCATCCCTATCATCGACATCAACGATATAGGCTGGCCGGTGAGAACAAGGGCAAGAACAACTCCCGCTACACCAAAAGTGAGAGACAAAACAATAATAAACGGATACGTCAAAGATTCAAACTGAGCAGCCGTAACGATGTAAACCAGCAAAATACACATGATCATCAATAAACCCAAATCCCCAAAAGTGTCCTGCTGGTCCTCATAAGACCCACCAATGCCGACGCCAACCTCAGTCGGTATCTTGCCCTCATCACGCATCCGGTCGATAACACCTCCGGCAGCAGCCACAACATCACTCAAGGCCGCCTTGTAAAGAGTCCCCGACACCTTTATGATTCGTTCCCTGTTCTGACGGTCTATCTGAGGCAAAGAAAAATGCTCCACTACCCTACCCAACTCACGTACCTTGACCGCAGCGCCGGAAGAAGTGTAAACCGTAATATTCTCAATATCCTCAATCGACTGCCGTCTGGCCTCCTCATAACGTACAACAATGTCATATTCGTCGCCATCTTCCCTGTATTTCGATGTATAAAAACCGTTTATCCGGTTGCGAACATAATTCGCCGCCGTCGCCAAATTCAATCCGTTCTCCGCCAATTTCTCGCGGTCAAACTCAACACGATATTCCGTGCGATAATCCTGACGACTAACAACTACGTCCCGTAAACCGTTGATCTCCGATAACCTCGCCTTCATCTCTGCCGCTATCGCATCGGTAACAGACAAATCGTATCCGAAAATCTCTATCTCCAAATCACTCGCCCCAGTACCCATCATGCCTCCGGAACCGCCAGGAGTCACTATAAACTTGTAAAGCTCCGGCATATACGAAAACTCCCGACGCATCCGATCACTGATCTCGTATATCGAAACATCACGCTCCGAAGGCTCACAACACCTGATCATAAACGTTATCATGTTCGACGCATTCTCATTCATCGCCGCAAAAGTGTTGTTCTCATCAGCCTGGCCGACCCGAAACTGTAAAGTGCGTATTTCGTCCGGATAAACAGCGTGCATAATACTGTCAATACGAAGCGCCGAAGCCCTGGCAACCTCCATCCGAGTACCGGTCGGAAGATAAACAGAGGCCTGTATAATACTGTTGTCTGAAGACGGCATGAAGTCAAACTTGAGAACCCGACAGCCAGGTATCATGATGATGGCAAAAACCGAGAAACAAACAAGAAAAGTCTTGACACGATGACGTACACACAAACTTATAAGATTAGCATAACCATTGTCCAACTTGTCGAGAAACACCTTTATAGGAGCATGAAGCCTGTCGAAAAACCGGCCCTGAGTGCTCGTCAAACGAAGCATCTGAGAACAAAGCATCGGAGTAAGAGATAGAGCAACAATGAGTGAAACAGTGATCATGATGGTAACCATCCAACCTAATTCCCCAAAAATAACACCAGCCATGCCGGTCGTCATAGTCAACGGTACGAAGACGGCAAGAATGGTCAGAGTGGAAGCTATAACGGCAACCCCTACCTCGTTCGTTGCATAAATCGCCGCCTGCTTGGGTGGACTGCCGCGTTCAATGTGTTTCGTAATGTTCTCCAAAACCACAATAGCATCGTCAACAACAAGACCAATGGCGATAGTCAAAGAAGATAAAGAAATAATATTCAATGAACTGCCCGATACCATCAGATAAATAAACGACGCTATCAACGAAATCGGAATGGCAAGAATAATGATAACCGTAGCCCGCCAACGCCCGAGAAAAAACATCACAACAAAAATCACAAAAACACCCGCCAAAAGAATAGTCTCCGACAATGAACCTATCGACTCGTTGATGAAATCCGAAGTGTCCATCATGAGCGAAAGATTGATGTCGGGAGGCAAAGTCTTAACTATCTCCGGAATACGCTCGTTCACAATCTTCGCTATCTCAACCGTGTTAGCTCCGGATTGCTTCTGGACAATAATCATCGCCCCCTTAACACCATCAGTATAAGCCTCCTGAATACGCTGCTGCAAACCGTCCCGAATGTTGGCAACATCTCGCAAATAAATATTCCGACCTTCACGACTCGCAAGAACTATGCCCGATAACTGACCGGAAGACTTGTATTCCCCCTCTATCCGAAGAGAATATGTAGACGTCCCAACATCAAAACTTCCTGCCGGTACGTTTAGATTTTCAGACTGTATAGCCTGCGAAATCTGCTCCACCGTAAGGTTATACGCCTCCAACTTTTCAGGTATGACGTTGACCTCTATCTGGCGCTGCGGAGCGCCGGCAATAGTAACCGCGCCAACGCCCGGAATACGGTTAAGAGGATTGCCGACACGCTCGTCAAGAATCTTATAAAGTCCGTTAACACTCTCCTTTGCCGTCGCAGTGTAAATAACAACAGGCATCATATCGGTCGAAAACTTGTAAATGATAGGAGTCGAAATGTCATCCGGCAACTGAGACTTAACCATGTCTATTTTGTCCCTCACATCGTTCGTCGCTATATCGATGTCGGAACCGTAGTTAAGTTCAACGGTGACTATCGACATGTTATCTTTCGACTGTGACGTCAGTTTCTTCAAATTCTCAACCGTGTTCAGTGTATTCTCAAGCGGCCTGGTAACGTTCGTCTCAACGTCCGAAGCGCTCGCACCGGGATAAGCCACAATGACCGACAACTGGTTGGTCTCTATTTCCGGAAACAAATCAACCGGTAATCTCGTGTACGAAAAAATACCGAAAATGGCTATGCCGACAAAAATTAATGCAGTCGTTACCGGTTTTTTTACTGCTGTTGAATATAAACTCATAATCCTTTACCGTTAATTATTCTATTATTTCTACTTCCGTACCGTCAACAAGTCTCGTATGACCGTCTATAACCACAATATCGCCGGCCTTGATACCCGACACAATCTCATACAAATCTCCAATATGCCGGCCCGGCTCAACCTTATTATAGCGAGCAACACCCGATTCGACCGTGAAAACATACTTGTCGTTAGACCCGGACTGCTTAATCACAGCCCTGTCCGGTACTACAATATTTTCTTCCGTCCCAAAATTAACAAATACGCGTGCATACATTCCGGGCCTGACTTTCATGTCACGATTGTTGATCGTAACTTCCGCACCGAAGGTATGAGACGCTGCGTCAATGGTCGGATAAACAAGTGTGACTTTGCCTTCAAACGTCTCCTCGCCGTAAGTTTCAAGTTTTATTTTGACGGTCATTCCGATGTGTACCTTTGTGAAATACGTCTCCGAAACGTTGATCAGCGCCTTTACCGGACTGAGCTGCTGTACGGTCAGAATGGCTTTTTGCCCGAACACATCGCCGTTGTCGTAATTGCGAGCCGTAACCGTGCCGTTGATAGGACTTAAAAGCTTGGTATTTTCGTTAATGTTGTTGATGACGGCTTTCAGTACGTCAATTTGCGTTTTAATCTGGTCTACCTGCTGTAAAGCCATGCCTCCTGCCTTATACAACTCACGGTAACGGATATGGTCGCGTTCAAGGTTAGCAAGCTGAGTGTTCTGTTGACGTAAATTCGAAGAATCCATCTGTACAAGCAGTTGCCCTTTCTTTACCTGATCGCCGACTTCAACGAAAATTTTTTCTATTCGACCCGGCGTCGCCGGCGTAATCTGGTTTACAACACCGGCCTCTACGGTAGCCGTGTAGGTCGAGATGCGCTCTATGGGTTGCAAACTCGCAGGCACAGTTCTGACCTTGACTTTCGTTTCTTTTGTTTCTCCCTGTTTTTCGCTCCCTGCGCAAGCAAAGAGCAAACTCGCAAGTGCGAGAGTTAATGATTTGAATGTAACGTTACTTTTCATCGTTTCTGTTAATTTATTGTATTCAATTTATTTTGTGATTTGTATTTCCGACCCGAGCACCTTATCCAGATCGGTCTTTGCGGAGAGATAGGATGCGATAGCTTGGTTATATGAGAGTTGCGATTGTGTCAGCGCTAAGGAAGCGTTTTGCAGTTCAAGTACTGTTCCTATCCCCTCCTCGTATCGTTTTGAAGATATTGCATAACCTTTTTGCGCTAACTGTTCATTTTTCTTTGCCGATTCTACCTGTTTTGCCGACTTGTTCATATTGTCGACGGCAGTACGAATCTGCAATTCTATGGAACTTATAAGGTTGTCGCGCTGAATATCCATCTGTTGAATCTGTATCGCAATTTGTTTCTCTTTTGCCGTATTGGTGAATATTCCGGTGATCGGTACGTTGAGTTGCAAACCGACTATCAAACCCTGTGAGTACCACTCGTTTGATGCGTTAACCTGAATCGGCATCTGTCCGAAATTGATGCTTGTAGCGCGGTTTCCTGTGCCTGCGTAAGTGTAATTACCATAGAAAGCAAGTTTCGGCATACTTTGCGTTTTTTGCAGGGACAGTGTTTTTTGCAGTTGCAGTTTTTGAATGTGGAGCTGTTTTAAATCGGTATTGCCGTAGGTTGAAAGGTTATCCGCACTGTTTGTAAGGGCAATTTCATTTTCGTATTCGTTCAGATTTCCTTCGAGTGCGATCTGTGTAGAGGCGTCAATTCCCATCAGAAGTTTGAGATAGAGTTTTGAGCGTTCGATACCGTTTTTTACCTCCAGCAAGTTGGGTTGCAAATTTTTCATTTGAACTTCGGCGGAAATAACGTCGTATTCGGCGTTCAAGCCAAGGTCGAAACGTTTTTTGGCTGTACGGTAAACTTCTTCCGCGTTCGAGTAGCCGTCTTGCAGAGTACGATATGAATCCTGTGCCAGGAGGATGTCGTAATAGGTTTTTGTCACATCGCTACGGAGAGTAATTTTGGAGGCATGAGCTTTTTCTACTGCCATTTGCATGTCAAGTTCTGTCATCTGGATAGTTTTCCAGAGTGAAGGTGCAAACAGGGGTAGCGACAACTGTAAGCCAGCCTGTGCCGTGAAGTCGGTAGGCGAATCCATTATTTGCCCCATCATCGACATTGACGCTGATTTGACGTACTTTCCAGCCTGACCGGTAGCTTCTAAAGAGGGGATCAGACCGTACCACGCGCCTTTTTTTGCATAGTCTACTTTTCTGATTTCCTTTTCGGCAATTTTTACCGTCGGGCTTTCGCTGAGCGCTATTTCGACAGCGCGGTTGAGCGTCAGAACTATTTCCTGTTTTTCGTTGTTCTGCGCTTTGATGCTTGCCGGTAGAAATATTACGGCAAGGGTAAGACCAATTTTTTTAAATGGAATCAATTTCATATTCTTACATTATATTAGTTTATTATCAATTATTTCGTCGATACGGTTATTTCCTTTTGAGGTTGCTATTCCTCGTATGAATGTAAGCGTCATTGCGTTAACGCAGTCGGATAGAGGGTACCGGTCTGTGGGCAGGTTTTCGTCTTCCATCAGTGTTTTGAATTGTCGTTTGAGCAGGAAGAGCAGTATTTCGAACGGAATGTCATTACGGATCAGGCCTTGTCTTACGCCTTTTTCGAATAGCGGGATGAAGCTTGAGATTTTTTGGTGTTGTCTGGCTTCGAGTCGGTCATAGAGGGGTCGGTGGTATTTTCGCATGTCATGTACTACGGAACGTGCCATGTACCACGTGGCGGACAATAGCTTTGAATGGAGATGCAGCAGTGTATCGATCACGTTATCGCTTTTTTCGGTAATTGATGCGAGTTCGCGGTCTGTACGTTCGGCGTGAGCGAAGATACAATGTTCTAGAAGTTCGTCTTTATCGTTAAATATCTCATAGAGAGTACGTTTAGATATACCCATACCGATTGCTATATCTGACATTGTGACGCTTTTTATCCCGTTACTGAAGAAACGTTCGGAGGCGTTTTTTATTATTCTTTGCTTCATATTCATAGTAATCGAGTTGAATACTTTCGTAATCCGGCTGCAAAGGTACGCAAAACTTTCAGAAAAGAAATAGTTTTATACGTTTATATCCGGTTAAACTTTGTTAAATATAAAAAAAGCCTTACCTTTGTCTTTTAATTAATGTAAGAAATACTTTTAATACAATGAATTATGTGTGGAATTATAGGTTATATCGGTTTTAGGGATGCGTATCCGATTCTTGTGAAGGGTTTGCATCGTTTGGAGTATCGCGGTTATGACAGTGCCGGAATTGCGTTATCGAATTTGTCGGGCAGTTTGAGCATTTACAAGACGAAGGGCAGGGTTTCGGATCTTGAGGAGTACTGTAAGGACAAGGATATTTCGGGGAGTATCGGGATTGCTCACACCCGCTGGGCGACGCACGGCGAGCCGAGCAACACTAACGCTCATCCTCACTATTCCGAGTCGGAGAATATTGCCCTTATTCATAACGGTATTATTGAGAATTATGCGGTTTTGAAGCAGCAGTTGATTCGGAACGGTTACCATTTCCGGAGTAACACCGATACGGAGGTTTTGGTTCAGCTTATCGAGTACATTAAGGTGTTGAACAATACCGATTTGTTCCACGCCGTACAGCTTGCACTTAACGAGATTATCGGCGCTTATGCTATTGCGTTGATAGAGAAGGGGGGGGACAATCGGATCATTGTTGCCAGGAAGAGCAGTCCGTTGGTTATCGGGATTGGTGACGGGGAGTATTTCATAGCTTCGGACGCATCTCCTATCGTTGAGTATACCAAGCGTGTTATCTATTTGGAGGATGAGGAGTTAGCGCTTGTCAGCCGGGGTTTTAGCCCTAAGATAGTGACGGCGAGGAATGTTGAGAAGACTCATGAGATAATACAGTTGGAGATGAATTTGAGTCAGTTGGAGAAGGGGGGGTACGATCATTTCATGTTGAAGGAGATTTTCGAGCAGCCGAAGACGCTTCGCGACTGTATGAAGGGGAGGATAGACGTTACCGGCAAACACATTGTTTTGTCGGGAGTTATGGATAACAGGGAACGTTTTTTGAGCGCCAGGCGGATTATTATTCTTGCTTGTGGGACGTCATGGCATGCGGGGCTTGTTGGCAAGTATTTTTTTGAGTCTTTTTGCAGGATACCTGTTGAGGTTGAGTACTCCTCCGAGTTTCGTTATCGCAACCCTGTGATTTACGGGGACGATATTGTGATAGCGATTTCGCAGTCCGGCGAGACGGCTGACACTTTGGCGGCTATTGAACTTGCTCGGAAGTCCGGTTCGTTTATTTACGGGATTTGCAATGTGGTTGGTTCTTCTATATCGAGGAAGACTGATTCCGGTTCGTATACTCATGTTGGTCCGGAGATTGGGGTTGCTTCTACGAAGGCATTTACGGCTCAGTTGACGGTTTTGTCTATGATGGCGCTTTACCTTGGCCACGAGAAGCGTACGATTGACGACGAGCGTTACAGTTTTTTGCTTGGGGAATTGAACAGGATACCGGACAAGATTGAAAAGATTTTGCAGTCTAACGCTGCGATTTGTGACTTATCCAAAATTTTCACGTATGCACACAATTTCATTTATCTTGGTCGGGGCTTCAATTACCCTATTGCGTTGGAGGGCGCTTTAAAGTTGAAGGAGATATCGTATATTCACGCTGAGGGTTACCCTGCCGCGGAGATGAAGCATGGACCTATTGCATTGATAGACATGGAGATGCCGGTAGTTGCTATCGCCACCGACAACGTTATGTATGATAAGGTCATGAGCAACATCCAGGAGATCAAGGCACGTAACGGATGTGTTATTGCGGTGGTAAACGAGAGCGGTGCAACTATAAGGGAGATAGCGGATTACGTTATTGAGGTGCCGTCCACAGAGGATTGTTTCGAGCCTTTACTAAATATTGTACCGCTTCAGTTGTTGTCGTATCACATTGCTGTTAACAAGAAGCGGGATGTCGATATGCCCCGTAATCTTGCGAAGTCGGTTACTGTGGAGTAATTTTTTACTGTACACACGCCAATAAGGCCACTCGGTTTTCCGGGCGGCCTTATTTTTTATCGTTAAACCGGCTGTAATAATCGTTTTATTTACTTGCGGCAACGCGGAATCCGAGATCTTCTAAAATGAATTCCGGTGCGGTGACGCTGTAACTTGAGATGTGGCATATGCCTTCGTCCCCTCTCCAGCTGCCGCCTCGAATGACGCGATTAGCACCCTTTTCAGGCTGCACTTCACCGGAGGGCGTTGATTTGGGGAATGCTTCGGTGTTCCAGTTCCAGCACCATTCATCAACATTCCCGGTCATATCGTAAATTCCTAACTCATTGGGTTTTTTGGTTGCTACCGGCTTTGTGCCGTAATCTTCCTTACAATGGTATGCGCAATCGGCGTTGTCGTTGTTGTAGTTGTAACTGTTTCCTTTATACCATGCGACTTCGTCAATATTATCCTTGCTGCCGGCATAGCGGGTAGAATCATCTGTTTGAGACTTTCCGCCGCGTGCGGCGTATTCCCATTCCGTTGATGTTGGAAGGCGATAGCCGTTATTACCGAAGTTACACTTTACGTAATTCCATTTGGTAAGCTCACTTTTGTCGGTATTACCTTTGGTTGGTATCTGTGCATCGCTCCTCCATGATAAGGCCGTTGGAATGTCTTCGTAATTTAAACTTGCCCAGTCTTTAGGCGTTGTCAGGCCTTCAATTGTGTAACAAATATCCTTTCCTTCGAGAATACTCAACTTGTTACAGTAAGTGATGGCATGATACCAATTAACCTGCTCGACAGGCAAATACGAAGTCGCATCATCTTTACCGTTATAGCTGTTATTAGTTGAGTCACAGTACTTGAAAAAAGAGGGATTTACACCCATCACATACTCAAACTGTTTCTGTGTTACTTCTGTCAGGCTAATCTTAAAGTTTTGGATATCAGCCGTGTAAGAACCTGATGATATGTGTTTATACATTTCATCATCCTTATCGACAGTAAATTTGCCGCCCTTAATTTCGATCATTTTCGGCAACTTGGAGTTCCTTAATTCGCACCTGTCGAGCTTATTTTGCAACTCAACTTTCGTTGACGTTTTGCTACATGCGAACAGACAGAGTACAGAGATGATTAAAAGAGAGATTTTTTTCATAGCTGTTAATTTTTTGTTTAATTAATAAATAAAAAATAGAGGCAAGTTATTGTCTTGCCCCTACTTTCGGTTACGGAATGATTGCAGACTGAATCGGCGAGAACGGGCCGTTTTGTCCTTTTTCGTTCTGCCAGCAAATAGCGAAATACACTCTTTTTCCGCTGCTACCTTCCTCAAACTCCATGATGTGAGGGGTACGTGTTGCAAGAATGTTTAGGTTAAGCTCGGCGATACTTTCCGGTGGAGACGGCAGGATGGCATATACGACGTAAGCGCCGTTGTATCCGTAGGGTCTCTTCCATTTTTTTCTATCTCCGAGGCTGGTCAGTTCCTGGTCGTGGAACTGCAGAACGAGTCTCAGGTAATCGAGAGCTTTGACGTTGAGTATCACATGGGTACGCGGCACGTCTATCGAACTTCTGTCTGTTTTGTGGATAGGGAGTCCGAGTGCGACCTTCAGCTCATCTGTTACCTTCGGATTATAAGTCAGAAAGGACTTGATTGCACTTCGAAGCGCTTTCTTGAAGAGGTCCTGAGCATTGGTACGCGCTCTCACCGTTACCGGCGTACGCGTTTCAGGAACTTCCGAAAGGTCATACTTCTTTGTGTAATCAGCCTGAAGCCTGTTAAGTTCGTGATAAGTTGGCGGCGGCATATAGTCTTCAGCCCCTATTGCCGTCAACTTCGTCATGAAGTTATCAGACCATGACCTAAATCCTTCTACTGTACTTGGCATATAATCTTTTCCAGCCATAGTAAAAAGAATTTAAATTAATAATTAATTCGGTATGCGGTGCACGCCGAACCGTTAACTTCAGTGTTTTTATTTTGTTGCCGGAACACCTAACCGGT
>JAIRMF010000075.1 GCA_031258895.1 Dysgonamonadaceae bacterium
AGAATAATCCTCGAATACTTCGGAGAAAAAAATATACAAGACTGCGGAAAATGCGATATATGTATCGAAAAAAGTAAATTAAACGGCAACAACAACAAAGAAAAAGAAAAATTCGCCCAAATAATTTTAAATCTCCTCAAATCAAATAAACGTACAGTCCAAGAAATTATCGAAAATTCCCCACTCACAGAAAAACAGATAACCGGCACGCTAAGATTCCTCCAAGACTCAAAACAAATAAAAATGGAAAATAACTACATAGAAAAAATCTAAACCAAAAACCCCAGTTTGGATAACAAAAAAATTGTCCCTAACTTTGCAAAACCATAAAACATCTTACCTCACGAAAAATTCAAATGGAACAAAAAACACTTTACACCGTCACCGTGTTCTCCGAAAATACCGTCGGACTGCTAAACCAAATAACCATAATCTTCACAAGAAGAGGCATCAACATAGAAACATTATCCGTCTCCCCGTCAGCAATAGAAAATATCCACAAATTCACAATCACAGTCTTCTCAGACAAAAACACAATGCTGAAAGTCGTCAAACAAATAGATAAACGAGTGGATATCATAAAAGCTTACTTCAACACCGACGAAGACCTCGTGTATCAGGAAATAGCCCTCTACAAAATATCTACGCCAAAACTGCTCACAATTACATCCATCGAAAACCTAGTCCGAAAATACAACCTTAGAATATTGGACATGACCGAAGTCTGGGTGGTACTCGAGAAAACAGGACATTACGAAGAAACGCAAGCCCTGTTCGAAGAACTTAAAACACTGACAGCCGACCCAGACGGCAGTAAAAACGGCGTTCTGCAATTTATTCGCTCCGGAAGAATCGCAATAACAAAAGGTAAAGCAGAACGACTCAGCGACATGCTGGCGGCAATGGAAGAGAAATTAGCCGTAAAAACAGAATCATAATGCCGCCCGCCTTAGACGCCGTCAAATTTCACGTAGAATCGTACGTCTGCGACTTCACCGGAAGAGCAACACTCCCCGTCATGTCAGGATTCATCCTCGATGCGGCAAGCGTCCACGCACACCGGCGCGGGTTCGGTTTGGACAAGATACTTAACGACGGAATAACCTGGGTGCTGTCCCGACTGTCGCTGGAAATATACCAATACCCCGTCTCCAGCAATGACATAACGGTAGAGACCTGGATAGAAGACGTCGGACGGTTCTTCACACAGCGATGCTTCCGCTTTGTCCGCAATGACGGCCGTACGCTCGGCTACGCCCGCAGCATATGGGCGGCAATAAACATCGACAGTCGCAGCCCCGTCAACATCCCCGAATGGCGTCCCGACCTCAAAGACTACATCCTCCGCGACAACAAATGTCCCATCGCAAAAATGGAGAAAATCCCGCCCGTAAACAGCACAGAGCCCGTAATGAGTTATTCCGTCCGGTACTCCGACATAGATATCAACCGCCATATGAACAGCATGAAATATATCGAACACGTCGTCAATGTATTCGACCTGCAAACCTTCAAAGAAAAAATCATCGGTAAGTTCGAAATCGTTTACCTCCAGGAAGGAAGGTTCTCGGACAGAATGAAACTCTATCGCGAAAACCTTCCGGACGGCGAAAACATCATCGACACCAAACGTGACGGAGAATCGGTTTGCAGAAGCAGAATAATATGGAAGCCGCTGAACCACCCGGAACGTTAAGACTATGACACAGACCCGCTAACCACCCTTGCCAAACATGCTGATGAAACTGCTGACGCCGGTGAAATACCTCATAAACCTGATTTTTCCTAAACTGTGCGTAGCGTGCGGCGTCCCCCTGGTCAAGCATGAGGAATTTCTTTGCCTGCACTGCCTCCTGAACCTTCCGAAAACTAACTATCACCTCAATCCCAACAACCCGGCGGCAGGACGCTTCGCCGATACGGCAAGCGTAAAGAAGGTATCAAGTTACTTGCGTTACAACAAGCACGGAATAACACAGGCCATCGTGAAAGAAATAAAATACCGCAACAACAGAAAGTTAGGCAGATGGATCGGACAGATGATGGCTAAGGACATGGCCTCCTCAGGCTTTTTCGACGGCATAGACCTCCTACTTCCTGTCCCCCTTCACAGTTCCAGAAAGCGTAAGCGCGGCTTTAACCAGTCACTTGAGATTGCCTTGGGCATACAGGCCGTCACCTCGATCCCGATAGACGCGAAATCCGTCCGACGGACAGGGAACAACCCCACACAGACCCTGAAAAGATGGGAAGAACGGCTTGAAAATGTGACGGGGATATTTACATTAGTCGACGGCAGTGCGCTGAAAAACAGGCGTATCGTTCTCATTGACGACGTCATGACATCCTGCGCCACGATGAAGTCGCTGTTGGGGACGATACTTGATGCGGGAACCGTGGAGACGAACGTTTTGACGGTTGCGCTGGCCGGATGAACCGGACGATAAAATGAATCATACGGCAGAAATTATGTACCTTTGCACCGGCAAGCCGTTTTGGACGGATGCAGGGCGAAGACTAATCTTAATAATCACTAATTAATTATAAGTTACAATGAACAAAAATTACAATTTATCGTATCTTATCCCCATAACGCTGGTAGCGACGCTCGGAGGGTTGCTTTTCGGGTATGACACTGCGGTTATTTCGGGGGCAGAGAAGGGGATGGAAGGCTTCTTTTTGGCGGCCTCGGACTTCGAGTACAGTAAGCTTTTACATGGCATAACGTCCGGCAGTGCACTGATAGGGTGCGTGCTTGGGGGGGCGATTTCGGGTTTGGCGGCGTCATATTTCGGGCGGCGGAATTCGTTACGGATAGCCTCGGTGTTGTTTTTTCTTTCGGCGTTGGGGTCGTGGTATCCTGAGTTCTTGTTTTTCGACTACGGACGGCCGACGTTCGGTTTGTGGGTTGTGTTCAATTTTTACCGTATTATCGGCGGTATAGGCGTTGGGCTGGCGTCGGCGGTTGTGCCGATGTATATTGCGGAGGTAGCGCCGTCTGCGATACGTGGGACGTTGGTTTCGTGCAATCAGTTTGCGATTATTTTCGGTATGCTGATAGTTTATTTTGTAAACTATATGATTCTGGGAGACCATGAGAATCCGGTGATACGGGAGGGGCAGTTTGTGTACGAAGGTGGTCGGACTGCGGAGACTTTCCGTTTTGCCGTCGAGAAGGGTTGGCGGATGATGTTTGTTTCGGAGGCGTTTATCGCGGCTGTGTTTGGGTTTTTGTTGTTTTTCGTACCGAAGACGCCGCGGTATTTGGTGTTGCGGGGTCAGGATGTTGCGGCTCTGGGGATATTAGAGAAGATCAACGGCAAACGGAACGCGAGTGTGATTTTCAGGGACATAAAGGATTCTTTGAAGGAGCGGACGGAACGGCTTTTCTCGTACGGTGCGGCGGTAATAGTGATAGGTATCATGTTATCGGTGTTTCAGCAGGCGATAGGGATTAACGCTGTGTTGTATTATGCTCCGCGGATGTTTGAGGGGGCTGGGGCTGACGGGATGGCGTCTACGGTTCTGATGGGTATAGTTAATATTGTGTTCACTCTTGTTGCGATATTGACGGTGGATCGGTTCGGTCGGCGTCCGTTATTGATTACCGGCTCGATAGGGATGGCGTTGGGAGCGTTTTCGACGGCGTTATGCGAGCAATATGGGGTGAAGGGTTTTCTTCCTGTTGTATCTATCATGTTTTACGCGGCGTTTTTCATGATGTCGTGGGGCCCTGTGTGCTGGGTATTGATTTCGGAGATTTTCCCGAACACGATACGTGGGAAGGCTGTTGCGATAGCGGTGGCGGCGCAGTGGGTATTTAACTTTACGGTGTCGTCGACGTTTCCCCCGTTGTACGATTGGAGTCCTGTTGTTGCGTATGGGATTTACGGTGTGATGTGTGTTGTTTCGGCGTTGTTTGTCTGCCGTTATGTACCGGAGACGAAGGGGAAGACGTTGGAGGACATGACGGCTTTCTGGCGGAATCGGCGTAAGGGGGGCGTGGAGTGATTTTCCGTTTTTGCGGACTGTAACTGCCTGCGGATGTGGGCGGAGTGATGAGGGGCGAACTGCATGTTCGTCCCTTTTTTTTGTCGATATATTTTGTTAAACAAAACGTCTACACTGTCATATTGCATTTTTATGCGGTCATTACGGGCTTCAGGGCGAGCGTTTCGGCCACCTGCAGGAGCGAATCGACCAAGTAGAAATGGTAATCATATTTCTGGAAATATGTTTTAGCCACCTATGTGGCTGAAACGCTCCCCTGTCTGGCTGATTCACTCCCCCAGGTGGCTGAAACGCTCCCCCAGGTGGCTGAAACGCTCCCCTAGGTGGCTGATTCACTCCCCTGTCTGGCTGGTTCGTTCGCACAGGCGGCCAAGCCGAACTTGTATCCGGTCAAACAGGCCGCGAAGACGAATATTCCAGAGGTTTTAAACAATAAAATACTTAAAGGCATGAATGATTCTAAAAACTTTAAAAACATTCCAGAGACCTACAAAAATAAAATCCCTAAGGTCATGAATGACCCTAAGGATTTAAAATACATTAGCGCCTTATGTGTGGCTAACTCGCTCCCCCAGACAGCCGAACCGCTTGAATAAAACCCCGATTAAGGCTTCCGTAACTTCCCTTCAGACTGCAACTCCCGCACCATCGCGTCCAACGTCCCGTTGATAAAGCCAGGACTCTTCGGAGCGCCGAAATAGCGCGCCAAATCAATGTACTCACTCATCGTAACAGCTATCGGTATCGTCGGAAAATACAACAACTCGGCCAACGCAACCTGCAAAATGTTCAAGTCAATCCTCGATAAACGCCCTATGTCCCAATTCTTAAGCGTCCCGGTAATACGTTCCCGATGATCCTCCATCCCCAAAATCGAATGACGCAGCAAGGTCGTCGCAAAAATACTCCCGTCGTCCTGCGAAAACATCGGGCACAACGTATGACCGCCGTCGCTCTCCGGCTTGAAACGCTTAATCGTCCCAAAAGCGTAACCCGCCGCCAAATCAACCGCATCCGACCAGTAAATACTCCCACGCTCCGCCAAATCAACAAAATCCGCGTCCTCTATAATAATACGTTTCAACGCCTTATACCAAAAGTTGCGGTCGGCGCCGTAACCGTCCTCCGAAGTAACGTAAGCATCGTACAACTCAGAGCCGAGTATCTTTTTTAAAATGTCCCGTACAAACATCCTGTGCTCGGTCAGCCAGAAATCACCGTGAGCCCGCGCAAAATCCGCCAACTGTACGTTCACCTTCAACTGCCCCGCGAAACGATTCGACAACATACGCGACAAATCAATCAGCTTGCCGCCAACCGTGACGCCCTCCCTGCGACCCGACAAGATACGCGCCTCGTCCGAAAGCGCCACAATCAGCAACAACAAAAACAGGTAAAGATCGTAAGTCTTCCCCAAACTCGACAGCAACTCCTTCTCCGCTCCCTTAACATTCCCGTCGTCCCGTATGCCGTAGGCGAAAAATATCTGGAGAACACGCATACGCATCAAAACCCTGTTAATCATCAGTCAAAATTTTATTAATTCCAAATTAAACAAACCCGAAAACCTATCGCAAAACTATCGTGTTAATCGAATTAGGCTTAAGCTCAGGCGAAACAGCATAGCCCCCAACACGAACAACCGGGCGGATAACAGCCTCAGACTTGTTGCGAAGCAAAACAACATAACTGCCGTCGGTATTACGGAAAGCCAGAACGCCCGCCAACGCGTCCCCAACATCGCCTTCCCCGCCGCCAAGCCCGACAGCCAGACGAACAGCGCCGGGAAGGATATAGTGACTCGCGTGCTTTATGACATAATATTCATAAGTATAACGGAAGCTGTTCGCAACTGTATCGACGGCGACAAGAGAATTCTGAGTCCAGCCCCAACGGCTCATCCCGCCTTCCTTCAACGAAGTATTCCAATACGTATACACGCTCACGCCATCGTTAAAATAACGCGACATCAAATCGTACGCATAAACGGCCCCGCGCCAATCGTTAGCGCCGTTCCCACACTCCTGTTCGGTCTGGTACAGTTTCAATTCGGGATATTTACGGTGAACCTCGCCAATCGCATGCTTGCCAGCCCACTGAAACCCCGCGCCGCTGATATATCCGCCGCTAACCGGGTCGCTCAGCACCGTATCGGCTAAAGATACCGTCGGACGTTCCATCGTCCCGAACATAACCTCAACCCCCAGCTCCTTCATCCTCGGTCCCAGAAACCCGCCGATAAACCGGTTAAGCCCGGAAGCTTGCCACGTGCAACTCGGAAAGGGCTGGCAAGAGTTAAATTCGTTCTGCGGCATTACCATAAAGATATCAATACCCTCAGCCCGATAAGCCTCGATAAATTTTGCAAAGTATTCGGCATAAGACCGGAAATAAACATCCTCCTGGATAAACATGTTCATCTCCTCCGCACGAATCTGCTCCGGGCGGATACCGTTCCCACCCTCGCCGATACTGTGGAAAAACCCAACCTTAAGCGGCTGGCAGGCGTAATGACCGTTGTCCTTCATCCAAGTCGGAGGCGACCACGGAGAAGCCCAAACCCTAAGGTCGGGATTGTAACGCAAAGCCGCGTGAATAAAAGGAATAAGCGTCTCCCTGTCATTCTCGACTGTGAAATCGTTCAGCTCAAAGTCACCCGCCGTCTCGTCGTACGAATACCAGTCCCGCGAAAAATCGTTAGCGCCAACCGGCATCCGGCAAACAGTGAAATTAGCCCCCTCCGAAGGCTCAAACAACTCACGCAAAACAGCCTCCCGATCAGGGCCGCTCAAAAGCCCCAGAGAAGTCCAGCCAAGCTCGTTAAAACAGGTCCCGAAACCATCAACCGTCTGACGAACAGAATCGGCATAAACAACCACATCCCCACGGCCAACATCCCCGGACAAAACAATGTCCGACGCCTGCGTCTCCCAGACAGAACCCTCCGTCGTAGAAACCCACTCAACCCTCGGCCCGCGATCACAAGCAAAAAATGCGCAAAGCGCAACCAAACAAATTAAATTCTTTCCCATAAATCCAAATAAATATTGTTAATAATCGGTCGCAAAGGTACAACTTTTAAACCAAACAAACGTCCCGCACAACCAGGCAAACACCCCAACAATAACGCCATCCGTATATTTTCGACGCCATTTTGTATGTGATAAAAATAAAAACCCTACCTTTGCACCCGAATCCATACAATAACCATCAACAAACATAACATCGTTTCATAACTTAATCCGACTCAAATGAAAATCCTCGTCCTCAACTGCGGTAGCTCCTCCATCAAATACAAACTCATAGAGATGGAAAGAAAAAATATCCTCGCCCAAGGAGGCGTCGAGAAAATAGGACTGCCCAACTCATTCCTCAAACTTACGTTGCCCGACGGCAATAAAGTCGTCATAGAACGGGAAATAACCGAACATACCGCCGGAATAGACTTCATCCTGAGCATTATATCCGGTAAAAAATACGGCTGCATCAACTCCCTCTCCGAAATAGACGCGGTCGGGCATAGAGTAGTGCACGGAGGCGAGAAATTCAGCGAAAGCCAATTGATAACAAGCGAGGTAATCCGCAAAATAGTCGAATGCATAGACCTCGCTCCGCTACATAACCTGCCAAACCTCAACGGTATAGAAAGCGTGCGCAATATCCTGCCCGACGTCCTCCAAGTAGCCGTCTTCGATACCGCCTTCCACCAGTCAATGCCCGACTATGCGTACATGTACGCCCTCCCCTATTCCCTCTACGAGAAATATGCCGTGCGCCGATACGGCTTCCACGGTACAAGACACAGATATGTGTCCAATCGCGCCTGCGAGTTCTTAGGCGTAGAGTACGAAAAACAACGAATCATCACCTGTCACATCGGTAACGGGGCCTCCATCGCCGCAATCGCCTTCGGTAAAACCGTCGATACCTCAATGGGAATGACGCCGGTAGAAGGCCTGATGATGGGAACCCGCTCCGGCGACGTCGACGCAGGAGTCCTCACTTACCTGATGGAAAAGGAAAACATCTCCGCAAAAGAGATAGCAGCGTTAGTGAACAAACAAAGCGGAGTGCAAGGTATTACATGCATTTCGTCCGACATGAGAGAAGTGAGCGCGGCGGCAGAAACCGGAAATCCCCGGGCCGCACTCGCCCTGAAAATGTACGACTACCGTATCAAGAAATATATCGGCGCATACGCGGCAGTACTGGGAGGAGTCGACGTTATCGTCTTCACCGGCGGGGTAGGAGAAAACCAGTGGAAAACCCGCCGCGCAGTCTGTAAAGATATGGAATATATGGGCGTAAAACTCGACAATGACCGAAACGACGGCGCCCGCGGAATCGAAACCGTAATCTCAACCGATGACTCCCCCGTGAAAGTTGTCGTAATCCCTACCGATGAAGAACTGCTCATCGCCCAGGATACGGAACTGATCGTCAAAACTCTAAATAAACCCTGAGCCTCTCCAAATCCTCAGAAGTGAATTCCTCAAGAACCTCAAGCTCGCGGATACTATTGATTCTCCCTTTTTCCCTCCTCAGATCCGTTATCGCCTTCGCCTTGGAGAAGAGCAAATAAGGGTGCGCTTGTAAACGGCCTAAAGAAGCGGTATTGACGGGAATAGGCGTGATTAGCAAAGTGTCTATGTAGAAGTATGCAACCATCTTCTCATAGTTCTCGACACGCATAAGATCAACCTCCTGCAGTTGTTCTTTTCGATAATATCCCCCAAGCAGGTGGCGGTAATTAGAGATACTTCTGGCATAATACGAGCCGATGCCCGGTACCATCTTAAGTTGAATAGTATCTGCCGAATTGAGTTCTATCACCTCGCCTTTCTGCAACTTCCTCTGACGTGAGTAGCCATCTCTACCCGATCGTTCCGCAGGTCTCCCCGACTGACTGTAATAAGTCCCGGTTTCTTCCCTGTACTTACCTTGCGATGAACCGGTTTCGTTATTGTAATACCGCTTCGCCTTATCCTTAGGAGGTGACGAAACAGGCGGTTTATCCTGTCGGTCACCGTTTGCCGGTCGCTCCGAATAGTAGATCCGCGTGTCGGTAGCGCTTTGTTCTACGATTTCAGTATCCGTCTCGGATGATTTGGTTTCGAACAGGAACTTTCCAATAAAAATCCCCGCCACTAAAGCTGCGAGAACCATTATTCCGTACTGTTCGCCTTTCGTGAAATGAAAAAAATCCCTCCACATAAAAATCAATAGTTGTGTTAATGGAAATTCAATGTCTAAACTAATCCGCCCGGTTATACTTCCCTGAAATAATCCAACGTTTCTTCAATTTCACCCGTGCTCGCCTTCTGATTGATCATCACTTCACCAGGCGCTTTCAACAACGTAAAATTGACGTCTGCCGTGTCGTTCTTTTTGTCGCGCCGCATCAGCTCAATGAAATGGTTATATTGACCGCAATCAATCGGGAAAGTCCCGTAATTCTCTTTTATGAAACGTGTCACTGGAGACAAAACCGCAGAATCAAATCCAAGCCTTACATGAGAAAGATAAAGCTCACAGACCAGACCGTAAGCTACCGCATAACCATGCGGAACAGGGCGGCGCAACTCATGAGAGAGGCTCTCAAAAGCATGCCCAAAAGTATGACCGAAGTTCAAAGCTTTTCGAAGTCCTCGTTCCTTAGGATCCCGCCGGACAATGTTCTCTTTGATAAGGATGGAATCAAAAAGCAAACCGTTCAACCGGTCGCTGTCAATATTGTCGAAATCGAAAGACAAGATGTCGTTCACTTGATTAATTCCGTTCAACAATGCGTGTTTCAGCATTTCAGCATAACCCGACAGCAAGTTCTCAGCGTCAAGCGTGCTGAAAAACTGAGAATCAATAAGCACTGCCGTGGCAGGATAAAAGGCGCCTATTTCGTTCTTCAGTCCGCTGAAATTTATCCCTGTTTTCCCGCCAACAGCGGCATCTACAGCGCCAAGTAGAGTTGTCGGAACATTTACAAAGCGAATACCCCTTTTGAATGTTGCTGCGGCGAACCCTCCCAAGTCCGTCGTCATACCTCCTCCAAGGTTGATCATTAACGACTTTCGTGTAGCACCGTTTCGGGAAAGAAATTCCCAGACCGTAGATAGTGTTTGCAGATTCTTGTTTTCTTCGCCTGACGGAATCGCCATCCGCTTCGCATCCCCAATCTCAAGGATGGATTCCAGACGCGGCAGGCATAGATCGCAAGTGTTCCGGTCTGTAAGGATAAATAATGCATTGTATCGCAATTTATTGAGTAACTGTGCTAAGTCATTTGTTATGTCGTTGCAGCGGATAATTTGTTGCATGATGAACTTTTACTATTGTTTCGTGCAAAGGTATAAATTTATAACTTAACTCTCAAATTTTTGTTATAATTTTGCGGCCTAAGATTCATAAAAGGCAGTATGTTCAAAAAGAAAATAAAAAACAGGCAAAATGCCGACGTAAAGGGTAAGTCAAACGTTGCAGGGTTTTTTAAAAGCAATTCGACACAATTTATTGCGGGATTTATTATACTCATCGTCGCGCTTTATACTGCCGTAGCAGTTGTTTCGTCTCTGTACTCGGGGGGGGCCGACCAAAGCAAAGTGGACGGGCTATCGCTCTTCGATCCCGGTGATATCGACGGCATAAAAAACTGTATGGGATTACGAGGCGCTATTTTGAGCAATATCCTTATGACCGACACTTTCGGTATTTCTTCCTTGTTTATGCTTGTTTTTTTGATGCTTGTCGGACTTCGGCTGATGAAAGCAGTATATATGAACCTGCTAAAAATTTTCATTATTTGTTCGTCACTAACGGTCTGGAGTTCGCTTGCCCTTTCGTATTTTATCGGCGACTTTTTCAACGACACAGCCATCTATATCGGCGGCAAGCATGGATTAGCTCTGTCCGGAATGCTTTGTGGCAATTTCGGTTCATTGGGAACATTTATGTTAATTCTACTGAGCTTTATCCTTATCATGGCATTTATCTCCTCCCAGACGATTCCCTTTATTCAGAAACTTTTCAGGTATAAACCCAAAATTCGTCTGCCTGAAAAAAAGCCTATTAAAACACGGGAAACAATGCCGAACGAAGATACCATTATTTATACGCCCCCGGCTACAGGAAAACCCGAATCCAAAAAACCGGCAGAAATACACAACAATGATAACACCGATGATGGTGAAGTGATTATTGCAGATGGAGACGACGAAGATATTACAAATACCGGTAGAGTGGCGATTACGCCTTCGACCACAGTTTATGAGCCTAAGCTTCCCATTTCTCCTATTTCCGATGACAATGAAAAAGATGCGGAAAAATTGCTCGCCGAAATGGGTCC
>JAIRMF010000093.1 GCA_031258895.1 Dysgonamonadaceae bacterium
AAACAGACGGCTCTTACGTCTTCCGGGACGACGTATCCGCGGTGTTTGATGAACGCGTAGGCTCTTGCGGCGAGCGCTAAGTTTATGGAGGCTCTTGGCGACGCGCCGAAGGAGACGAGTTCTTTAAGTTTTTGGAGTCCTTGTTCTTCGGGGAAACGTGTTGCGAAGACGACGTCGACTATGTACTTTTCTATTTTTTCATCTAAGTAAACTTCCGTCACTATTTTTCTGGCCTCGATGATTTCTTCTTTTTTGAGGACGGGTTTTATGTTGATTTTGTCGCCTGAGATGTTTTGTCGGATGATTAATTTTTCTTCATCTTTTTTTGGATAGTTGATAACGACTTTGAGCATGAAACGGTCGATTTGCGCTTCCGGGAGCGGGTATGTTCCTTCCTGTTCTATTGGATTTTGCGTAGCGAGTACGAGGAACGGTTCTGGGAGCGGGTATGTTTTTTCGCCGATTGTTACCTGTCTTTCCTGCATTGCTTCGAGGAGAGCGCTTTGCACTTTTGCGGGTGCGCGGTTTATCTCGTCTGCGAGGATAAAGTTGGCGAATATTGGGCCGTGTTTGACGAGGAATTCTTCGTTTTTCTGGCTGTAAATCATTGTACCGACGACGTCTGCGGGGAGCAGGTCTGGGGTGAATTGGATTCGGTTGTATTTTGCTTCGATGAGGGACGCGAGTGTTTTTATTGCGAGTGTTTTCGCGAGTCCCGGGACTCCTTCCAAGAGGATATGGCCGTCCGAAAGCAGTCCGATGAGGAGTGATTCGACGAGATGTTTTTGTCCTATTATAGCCTTCTCCATACCTATGGAAATCAGGTTAATAAAACTGCTTTTGCTTTCGATTTTTTCGTTAAGTTGGCGAATATCAATTAGATTACTCATGAGATAAATATAAATTTGGTTTAGGAATTTTGAAATTGAGTGCAAAGATATAAAAATAGTACGACAGGAAAAAATATTTTTTTATTCTGCTTTGCGATGCGTAATGTTTTATTTTTTATTTTGTATTCATCCTGGGCTTCACGGGATTCATTTTTTCGATTTTATTTTGCTCTTTCTCGCCGCCGTTTTCCTTAACAACTTTAATAACCTTAAAAATGCGAGCGCCATCCTGCTTTTTCTCGCCGCCGACGTGCTTTCTCCCGCGACGCTCTTTTTAGCCCATTGCAAAAACTGACAAAACCACGCAATCAACAAGGGAAAAAACAAACCCAACTTGACAAAAAACACGCTCATCTCGGGAGATTACAAGTATGATTTGACAAATCACTGCGTTACGGTGCGAACTCACTGAATTACGGTGCAAACTCACTGCGTTACATTGACAAATCACTGCGTTACGGTGCAAACTATGAGGATTACGGTGCAAAATGTCTGCGCCACATTGACAAATTACTGCGTTACGGTGCAAACTATGAGGTTCATCTTGGAAAATGTGTGAGACGTCTTGGAAAATGTGTGAGACGTCTTGGGAAATGTGTGAGATATCTTGGAAAATGTGGGAGACGTCTTGGAAGATGTGTGAGACGTCTTGGAAAATGTGTGAGTCATCTTGGAAGATGTGAAGTACATCTTGGAAAATGTGTGAGATATCTTGGGAAATGTGGGAGATATCTTGGAAGATTTGAAAAGCATCTTCTAAGATTTGAAAGAAATTTTTAAAAATTTGAAAAACGTCTTATAAAATTAGGGCCTGAACAGCCTTTTTATGGCGGGCGGGTCGAGAGATATGCGGCGATACTTGGACGGTAAGGCGGTATCGAGCGTCAATTTGTCGTTGAACGACGGTCTTAACACCCTGATGTTCATTTCCAACTGATCCGTCTTGAAGGAAATGACAGGCGCCGTCGTTAATTTCTTCTGAAGGTTTTCGAATGTGTAGTTGGACGGCAGAAAAACGGCCAACAACTCGACCGGTTCCACAGCAAACGTCCTGTTTATGCGGTCAATCACGGTCAAACTGTCGGGAGTCAGGCTTATTCTCGCCGCCTCGCTGCCAATCAACGGCAACAAAAAGGATATCGACACAATATTATTGCGCAATATATGCACCCTCCCGTTCAATTTCTGAAAATTCGCGCCTTCCGCCGCCCTGAACTCGATTTCTATGGGCGAGGTGAAGGTTTCAAAGTCGGGCGTCGAGGCAAATTCGCGGTTCGTCCGGCACGATATGGCCGCCAGCAGGAGTATCGACGGCATAATCATTCTAAAAATGTTACTTAGCAGGTGTTTCATATAAAACTTTTTCGGTTATTTTACGTTGAAGTATCCCGATATCGGTTTCACCGTTCCGGATTTTGAGTTCGAGAGCCTTTCCCCACTGTACAACGGCCTTTTCGACCTGTCCGAGTTGGAAAAGTATGTCGCCGTAATGGTCGAAAACGTCGGCCTCGTCCGTTCTCCCGCCGGAAAGAGCGTTTTCGATGTAGAGTTTTGCCTTCCTGTAGTTTCCTTTTTGGAAAAACACCCAGGCATATGTGTCAAGATAGGTGCTGTTTGCGGGATCCGCTCCGACACAACGTCCGACCATTTGTTCGGCGCGGTCGAGGTCGCGTTTATCGAGGCTTAACGCGTAGGCATAATTGTTAAGCACGACAATATTTGCGGCGTTGTGTTCGAGAGCTTTGTCGTACGCAAGGTATGCGGAGTCTCTTTCGCCTTTAATTTGGTAAATGTCGCCGAGACGACCGAAAAGAACGGAAACGGCAGTCCCGTTATCGGCCTGAATTTTGGCGATGCATCGTTTAAATATGTCGATTGCTGCGTCATATTCGTTGATTTCGAGATACAGATCGCCGGCCATGAGTAAATATTGTGCGTTCTCGGGAAATTTTTCGCAGATTTTTAAAATTTCTTTCAAAGCCATGCGTTTTTCTCCGGCGTTCAGGTGGATGTTTGCCTTTTGCAGGCAGACGGTTTCGGTTATCCCGTTGTTATTTTCCAAAATATTCAGTTGCGCAAGCGCTTTCCCGGGTTCTTCCAGCCTGATATAAAGTTCGCCCAGCCTTATATGAAACTCGTTTTTCGCGGGACGTAATTTAGCAAGCTCTTCGTACGCTTCAGCTGCGGCGCTATAATCGCCGGCGTCGGAAAAAAGCCCGGCAAGAAAGATCTTATAATCAATGATTGAGGGAGACAGAAAAACAGCCTGCCGCATCGCATCGATAGCTTTAGTAAAATCCCTTTCAAATGCGAGGATATACCGTGAAAGTTCCGCCATCACGGCGGCAGATGCGGAATCGACAGAATATGCTTCCCTGGCGACGGCGAAAGCTTCTTCATACCGACCGTTCTCTTTCAAAACTATTGACTCAACAAACAAAGAATCGGCTTTTATACGCACGCCGAGGTCTCCATCCTGCGAAAAAACGGAAACAGCAAACAAAGACAATAAAAAAGGAATTTTTAAACAACTTTTGGCGGTGTAATTGAGCATAATATGCACCATTTACCGGCCGGTATGTCCGAAACCTCCGGCGCCGCGTTCGGTTTCGCTTAAATGATCTGCCGTTTCCCATTCGACACGTTCGTGACGCGCGACCACCATTTGGCAAATCCGTTCCCCATCCCGCACGACAAAAGGAGTATCCGACAAATTCACCAAAATGACTTTGATCTCGCCCCGATAATCTGCGTCAATCGTTCCGGGCGCATTGACCAAAGATATTCCATGTTTGACGGCAAGCCCGCTACGGGGCCTGATTTGCGCTTCAAATCCCGAAGGCAGTTCGATAAATAGCCCGGTCGGTACCAAAACCCGCTGAAGCGTGCCGATAGTTACCGGACCGTCAAGATTGGCCCGCAAATCCATACCGGCGGAAAACAAAGTTTCGTAAGCAGGCAGCGGATGGCGGGATTTGTTTATGATTCTCACTCTCATCTCAAAGATAATTTGTTAAGCAACTTGAAATATATGGAAATAGCCTCGCGTATCTCCCAAACATGCACAAACTCATCCGCAATATGGGAGCGAACCGACGAACCCGGCCCAAGCTTCAACGAAGGAAACGGCACAAGACACTGATCAGACAGCGTCGGCGAGACAAACGGCTTGCCACCCAACATCAAAATCCTATCCACCAACGGATGTTTCATCGAAATAAACGAAGATCTCAAACGAAACGAGCGAGCCTTGACCTCACAATTGCATTGCGACGCGATTTCATTGAAAACCTCCTCATTCGTATAATACTTATTGGTGCGCACATCGACCGAAAACCGGCATTCACACGGAACGACGTTATGTTGACTGCCGGCCTCCAGCATCGTAACGGTCATCTTCACCTCTCCCGACAAAGCATCGGCTTTCAAAAACCGTTTATTGCGAAACCATTCAATAACAGGCAATGCCTTATAGATAGCGTTCTCGCCTTCATCCAACGCAGCGTGTCCGGATTTCCCATGCACCACGGCGTCAACCACCATCAACCCTTTTTCCGCGACAGCCGGATGCATCTCTGTCGGCTCGCCGATCAAAGCGCAGTTAATGTTCCCAATCAACGGCAAAACCGACTCGATTCCTC
>JAIRMF010000107.1 GCA_031258895.1 Dysgonamonadaceae bacterium
AGATATAGACGTATAAGAAAACGTCCAAGGGGAAAGCCCTCGCCGCAACTCTATGCCTACAAGTGCGATAAGTTGCAAAAACTTGAAAATCAAAATGCAGAAGGTTTCATAGACCTTTATTACGGAGATGAATCCCATGTATGTACCGGCGGCTATGTACCTTATGGGTGGCAGTTTAAGGGAGAGGATTATTACGTTCCTTGCGATCAGAAGTTCAGGCTCAATTGCTTTGGAATAATCGACAGGGATTCCAATTATGACGGGTTTACCACAACTTTCTTCCCCTATACTCTCCACATCTCAACCTTGCCGAAACGCTTTGGAGAATACTCAAGGGAAAGTGGATAAAACCACAGGATTACGTTAGCAAAGACAATCTGTTCTACGCCGCAAACAGAGCCTTGGCTAATGTGGGAAATGTCTTGTATGTGAATTTTAAAAATCATGCAGCTTAATTATGGGGACTTACTTAAAACAATTTTGATGCTTATTTGTCGCTCGGTTCGATATTTTAAATAATTGTAAGCAAGTAATGAGCGATCATAACATGGGAAAAGAATCATAAAATAGAATATTTTTTAGCTATCTTTGCAAAAAGTAATTCAAATTATAGTATGGAGAATCTTGACTTTAAATGGATTATTTTCTACTGTATCATTCTAACTGTTTGCTTTTCGATCGGCAGAGTGATAAAAAGAGTTCACTTGAAAATTACTGACGATATGAAAGTTGAAAATACATCGATAAATGATAGTTATGGGATAATGAACATAAAAAATATTTCAAGTGACGATAATAAGACGTTCTCAAATATAAAAAAGCGTAAAGTTCCCGCTCCTGCAATCGGACAGGGTCAAATTTCGATCTATGATTCATTGTTTATCAAGTATGCCCCTGAGGCCGGATTAGATTGGCGATTATTAGCTGCAATTGCATGTCAGGAATCACGATTCATAGCTACCGCTTCATCCGGAAAAAACACAGGAGGTTTGATGGGGATTATACCGGCGACGGCAAAAATATTTCTTTTGCCTCAAGATTCCATATTTGATCCGGAAGCAAATTTGAAAGTAGCTGTTAGTCTTATAAAACGTCTTAACAGTTCGTTTTATCAAGTCAAAGATAAGGATGAAAAGTTAAAATTTATTGTAGCTGCATACAATGCAGGCTCAAGCCATATAAATGATGCGCGTGCGTTGACGCAAAAATACGGAATGAATCCATATAAGTGGGATGATGTAGCAGAATTTATGAAAAGATTATACGATCCATCGTTTTATAACGACAAAATATGTCGAATTGGAGCTTTTAATGCGAATATAACCTTGAATTATGTTGAGGATGTATTTGAAAGATGGGACATATATAAATTAATTACAAACATTCAAAATGTGGAATAAAGAATTCTTGATAATAACATCTATTACTTTTACTTCTATATTATTGTCATGCAATAAAAAACAGGAGTATTATGAAACGTCGGGACAAGTTTTCAAAACAGGGTTTCATATTAAGTACAAGTATAGACATGATCTCGGAAAGGAAATCGAAGACTGTCTAAAAAAAGTAGACATTTCACTTAACCCATTTAACCCCAATTCTATAATATACAAAGTAAACAACAATATTGAGGTAGAAGTTGATGATATATTTATCACGGTATTTAAAAAAGCTATGGAAGTTGCGGAAGAATCTGGAGGAATGTACGACATTACCTGCGCTCCGCTGGTCAATTTTTGGGGATTCGGATTTGAACGTACATGTCCTGTGACAGAAAATTTATCGAATGAAGTCAAGAAAATTATTATCGATAGCATAATGCAATTCGTAGGATACCAAAAAGTTAGATTGATTGAACGACGCATAATAAAAGACGACCCAAGAATTCAACTTAACGCATCATCCATAGCAAAAGGATATGCCTGTGATCTTATTTCTAACATGATGGATTTGAGGAATATAACAGATTATATGGTCGAGATTGGAGGAGAGGTCAGGGCGAGTGGAAAGAACGTAACGGGCAAGTGTTGGAGGATAGAAATCTCCAAACCGATAGAAGACAGAACAGGTCGGGTCAATGAACGTCTTGAAGTGTTGGAGCTCTGCAATCATGCGATAGCAACTTCCGGAAATTATCGAAATTACCGTTTAATAGGAGGGAAAAAGTACGGTCATACTATCAATCCGCTGACAGGATACCCTGCCGAAGGAAACATTTTGAGTGCATCAGTAATTGCCGCAGACTGTATGACAGCAGATGCTTTCGCAACAGCATTTATGGTCATGGATCTCAATGCGGCTGTTGATCTGGCAAAGCGTATCGGGAAAATGGATTTTATTTTTGTCTATTCCAACGACCAGGGAGACTTAAATGTACTAAAAAGTGATTCTATAAAGAGGTGAAAACGGAAAATACCGCAAAACTTTATTGGGCATGGAACGTCGAGGAGTTATTAAATGCGAACGGAAAGAGCGTTAGAATGTCATGCTCAGCTGTAATCCTAACGAACTTGAGGAAGAAATATCAGGCAGCAATATTGCGGGACGTAACTTGAGACTGAGATCGTAACTTATGTCGAACCCGGAGAGTTGAGAATCAATGTAAGAGTCTAATATCCACAGACCGTAAACTCCTATCGTGATAAAAATGCTCATGTCGCGGTAATGATTGTAATAGTCTTTCCTCTGTTTCAATGTATTTTGAAACCATGTGATGTCGCTTGCCTGCCACTGTTCCTGCATCTCGGTCCAATTTTTTACTAGCGGAAAACGACTACTCGGAATTATATAGTTTCGCCACGAAAGCGCATCGGATCCGTTTGTAAAGGCGAGAAAATCACGGTACGCCTGACGGTAACCGGTGAATTGTGTGTTATTCCACGTTATAGCGTATGCGCAGCCGAGAAAACTGCCGTACACAAGGGGGAGTTTCCAATACTTACGATTGTATATTTGTCCCAGACCAGGGAAGATCGCGGAGTAAAGCGGGGCTTTGCCGGAATTCGGACGGTACGCCCGCACCTTCTCAATCGGTTGAGGGGCTGTTGTAGGAGAAGCCGATTCAACAGTATCTTGTTGTGAATGGAGCGGAGCGGCAAGAGTCGATGATAATGCCAATAATATGAGATGTGATGACCGTTTCAAGCGGGTAGTTGCTATGATTGGGGGCGCAAACCGTTCTTCAGAGTGTCAAAAACCTGCACGATTCTTTCAAGCTCCTGTTCGTTTGCAAATGAGATGCTGATTTTTCCTTTGCCGCCCTTATCGCAGGACAGTGCGACCTTCGTTCCGAAGAAGGCCGAAAGATGCTCCTTTAACATCTTAAATTCTTGTGTGTTTCCCTCTTTTGGGTTTGCAACCGCCGGTACCTTGTCGGCGTTTCCGGCGATTTCTTTTATGATCTCCTCTGTCCGGCGTACGGAAAAACCGTATTTGAGGATCTGTTCATAAACCATCAGTTGTGTGGATACGTCATCAAGCGACAAAAGAGATTTTGCATGCCCCATATCGATCTTCCCGTCTTTCAGTCCGATTTGGATTTCCGCCGGAAGTCGCAATAGGCGTAGAAAATTGGCGATGGTAGCCCGTTTTTTGCCGATGCGTTCGCTTAATTGCTCTTGTGTGAGATTGTATGTGTCTATCAGTGTTCTAAAGGCGAGTGCTATTTCGATTGCGTTTAGGTCTTCCCTTTGGATGTTTTCGATTAGCGCCATCTCCATTGCATTTTCATCGGACGCTTTGCGGATATATGCGGGAATAGCCGTCAAATTTGCTTTTTGCGAAGCGCGAAATCGGCGTTCGCCTGAGATGATTCGGTAGCGGTCGGGTTGTATTTCGCGAAGTGTGATTGGTTGAATCAGCCCGTTTGCTCGGATTGAGACGGCGAGCTCTTCGAGTGATTCCTCATTGAAAGTACGTCTGGGCTGTTCGGGGTTTACTTCTATTTTGGAGAGTTCTATTTCGTTTATTGAGGAGGATCCGGCTGTATTTAGTCCGCTTACGTCGATAAGCGCTGCGATTCCTTGACCGCCGAGCGCCGGTTTTTTCGGTTTCTTTTCCATAGTTTATTTTTTGTTTTTTGCTATTAGTTCCTTTGCGAGCTGGACATGGTTAAGCGACCCGCGAGAGTCTGCGTCGTACATCAGGACGGGTTGCCCGTAGCTGGGCGCTTCGCTCAGTTTGATATTTCTTTGGATGACGGTTGAAAAGACAAGTTCTCCGAAGTGTTTCTTTACTTCTTCGTAAACCTGGTTAGCGAGCCGGAGTCGTGAATCGTACATTGTCAGCAGGAACCCTTCTATTTCGAGTGTAGGGTTAAGTTTTGATTTGATTATTTTAATTGTATTGAGCAGTTTTCCTATTCCTTCCAGGGCGAAATATTCGCATTGGACGGGTATAATTATTGAGTCGGCGGCGGTTAATGAATTGACGGTTATCAGTCCGAGCGACGGTGAGCAGTCAATAAGTATGAATTCGTACCGGTCACGTATACTGTTCAGCACGTTTTTCAGCACTTTTTCTCGGTCTTTTAGGTTCAGCATTTCTATTTCCGCTCCGACGAGGTTTATGTGTGAGGGTATTATATCGAGGTTTGGCGTTTCGGTGGAATGAATTGCTTCTTCGGGTGCTACTCCATTGATGACGCATTCGTAAATTGAACTTTTCAGTTTACGAACGTCGATTCCGAGTCCTGATGACGCGTTTGCTTGTGGGTCTGCGTCGACGATCAGCGTTTTTTTGTCGAGGACTGCGAGTGAGGCTGCGAGATTGATTGCGGTTGTTGTTTTGCCGACGCCGCCTTTTTGGTTTGCCAGAGCGATTATTTTTCCCATTGTGATTGTTGTAAAGAGAGCACAAAGGTAAAATTTTTTCTCCAATATTACCTTGTTTTTTCCGGCTTTATTACGTTGGTTGCGGGATTATTTTTCTGTGTTTATTGTTGCGTCTAACGCTTGGAGGGTTTCGAGTACATTACTTCGGACATTGATAAAATTGGTTATTCCTTGTGATTTCAGGTCTTCCATACATGCGGGGGCGCCTGCGATTATAAGAATTTCTTTACCTTCGACAAGTTTTGACGCTTCCGGCGCATATGCGGCGTATTCGTCATCGCTTGAGCAGAGGACGATTATGTCTGCTTTTGCTTGTCGTGCGGCTGTTATGCCGTCGGCGACGGTTTCGAAGCCGAGGTTGTCTATAACTTTGTAACCGGCGCAAGCAAGGAAGTTACATGAGAACTGGGCGCGGGCGAGACGCATTGCAAGGTTTCCTATTGTTAGCATAAACGCGATGACGGTTTTGTTTCGTTTGTCGGTAGAGAGACGTAATGTTTCGAATGCTTCACTTAGGCGATGGCTGTTGAGGGTTGTTATGCTGTCGGTTTTTTCTCCGCAGGTGCAGATTTCTTTTTTTGCGTCCTGTGCGATACTTTCCGTACGTTTCTCACTAAAATTTGGGTATTGGTTGACTCCTAACAGTATTTCGCGTCGTTGTGCCAGAAGTCCGAAACGTTTGTTTGCGCTGGCGTTGATATCAGACTGTAGTTTTCCCTCAAGAACTGCTTTATAAAAGTCTTGTTCTTCGGTTTCGAGGAACAGTTTCCAGGCTTCGTGTGCTATTGACGAGGTGAGCGTTTCTATGTAGTAGGAGCCGCCGG
>JAIRMF010000031.1 GCA_031258895.1 Dysgonamonadaceae bacterium
AATAAAAAGAAAGGGCAAGACGAGGCCTTGCCCTCGCTTTCGGCTACGGAATAATTTCGGAAAGGATTTGACTGAACGGTCCTACTTCTCCCTTTTCGTTGACCCACGCGATTGCGAAGTAAGCTGTTTTGCCTCGTTCCACCGCCGGGAAATAAACACGGTACGGGGTACGAGTGGCAAGGTGCTGTCTTGTGAATTTGGCGTGATCGATCGGAGGTTCGGGCAGCACGTCGTAAACGATTTGCGCTCCGTCCATGCCGTAAGGCTTTGCGTTGGACTTTTTGCCTTCTATATCTCCTGCTTTCTGCGCTTTAAACTCAACAGCCAACTGACCTGCGCTCATCACCTTCAATTTCATTGAGGGGGATTCTGCAGGGACGCCGATAGGGGTTCTGTCGGTTTTGTGGATCGGCAGTCCCATCAGTTCCCTTTGCGCGTTGGTAACATTAGGATTGTAAATCAAGTAGGTTCTGACAACGAAGCGGATTTCTTTCTCGCAGATTTTACGAGCTTCCTGCCGTGCAAGCACGGTTGACGAGGTACGCGTTTCCTTATCTTCGGAAATTCTGTACTTCTTGTTGTAGTCGTCATGCAACCTGACAAGTTCTTGATAAGTTGCGGCCGGCATCAGGTCTTCCGCCCCCAGCGAGCTCAAGTTATCAATAAAGTTGTCCGCCCACAATTTAAATCCTTTCTCTGAGCCTGGAATATAATTCTTAACTCTCATAGAATTTGGTTTTAAAATTGGTAATAAGTTCCGCATGTGATACACAGGGAACCGTTAACATCAGTGTGTCTTGTTTTTTGCCGGCACACTTAACCGGTTGATTTACTCTTAAGTTTATTTCATAGGCAATCAATTTTAGTTTATATTCTACAAATTTTAGTTTATATTCTACTGATTTTAGCTTGTATTCTATCAATTTTATTTTGTATTCTACATTTTTCAGGATATGATATATGTCTCTCGGGTCATGACCCGAGAGTCTCGGGTTGCAACCGGAAAGCCTCGGGGCACAACCCGAGAGTCTCGGGTCGCAACCAAAAAGTCTCGGGGCATGACCCGAGAGTCTCGGGGAGGAATCAACAACTTTTGGAGCTTGAACAGCATCGAGTAAATTCCGAATTAAAAGTTTTAAATAAGCATCAAAAACTTTTAGGGTTTGAACGGTCTCGAGGAAATGATGAAATAGGAGTTTTAAAAAAGCTTTAAAAACTTTGAGGATTTGAACGGTCTTGAGGAAATTCTGAAATAAAAGTTTTAAATAAGCATCAAAAACTTTAGAGTCATTAAGGCCCTTTAGGAAAAAACTAATAAAAAATCCAAGGGCTTTAATGACTTTAAAGAAATTATGAAGTAAGAGCTTAAAAAAGGCTTCAAAAACTTTGAGGATTTGAACGGTCTCGAGGAGAAAAGTTTTAAAAACTTTAGAGTCATTAAGTACCTTATTGAAGAAATCACTAAACAATTTAAGGTCTTTAATGACTCTAAAGAATTTATAAACTAAGAGCACAAAAAAAGTTTTTAAAAATTTGAGGGCTTGAACGGCATCGAGTAAATTCTGAAGTAAAAGCCCGGCAAAATAACCTACGCCCCTAAAGATTTTAACCCCATCAAGGAAATTCAGAACTAAGAGCCCGGCTAAATAACCATCTTCCCTAAAGCTTCTAACCCCCTTGAGGAAATTCAAAACAACGCCGCTATTTGTATATGTTGCCTCCATTAGTTCTGCAAAGATACACATTATTTTTTAAACGACAAAATATATCTTATAAAAAATTACACTTTAGACATATAATCTTACCTTTTATTTAAAAAGTATGAGATTTATGTCATCGGGAACTTAATAAAGCCTGTCAGCTAAAACACGGCCAGTATAAGACGCGGGACACCCGGCAATAACCTCAGGAACCCCAGCACAAACTACAAACCCCCCAGCCTCGCCGCCCTCGGGTCCCAAATCAATCACATGATCCGCACACTTTATTACGTCAAGATTGTGCTCAATAATAATAACCGTGTGACCGTCCAAAAGTAAGGCGTCAAATGCGCGCAAAAGCGTTTTAATATCGTGAAAATGCAGGCCCGTTGTAGGCTCGTCAAAAATAAAAAGCGTCGGCTCGCTACGCTCCTCCATAAGATACAAAGCAAGTTTCATGCGCTGGTTCTCACCGCCTGAAAGAGTCGCACAGCTCTGGCCAAGACACAGATACCCAAGCCCGACCTTCTCCAAACATGTAAGGCGAGGCAATATCTTACGTTCGAAGATGCCATTAACACCGCCGAAAAATACCACAGCCTCGCTAACCGTCATCTCCAAAACATCAAAGATCGTTTTCCCTCGATACAAAACCTCCAATATATCACCGCTAAAACGCTTCCCATGACAAACTTCACACTCAATACGCATGTCCGCCATAAACTGCATGTCAACAGTCACAAAACCATCTCCCTTACACTCCTCACAACGGCCACCTTCAACATTAAAAGAAAAAAAAGCCGGATGAAAACCAAGCTGTATTGCCAAAGGCTGCACAGAAAACAAGTTCCGTATCTCGTCGAAAGCCCCAGTATATGTGGCAGGGTTAGAACGAGACGACTTTCCCGCCGGATTCTGATCAACAAACCGTACAGCTTTTAAAAGATGTAGATCGCCCGAAATACCCGTCGCCCCAACAGCAGGAAACTTCACCCCATCAAGACTCCGGACAACGGAAGGATACAAAACATCCCCAACAAGAGACGACTTCCCCGAACCGCTAACGCCGGTAACCACTGTCATAACGTTCAAAGGAAAACGAACGTCAACCTTTTTAAGGTTATGAGCGCAGGCCCCCTCAATATTAATATAGTTGTTCCAAACACGACGACGGCGCGGTACATCTATTTTTTCGACGCCCGACAAATATGCAGCAGTATAGCCGCAGGGAACTCCATCATTCAGCCCATTTTGTTTTCCGAAGGTTTTTACAACATCCTTAAGCTCACCCTGAAAAACAACCTCGCCGCCCCTAACCCCAGCCTCCGGCCCAATATCTATAAGCCAGTCCGCAGAACGTATAATCTCCTCATCATGCTCAACAACAACAACACTATTCCCAGCATCCCGCAAATTATGAAGTATCTCAATCAGCTTGGCAGTATCGCGAGAGTGAAGCCCAATACTCGGCTCGTCCAATATATACAAAGAACCCATCAAAGTACTGCCAAGCGACGAGGCTATATTGATACGCTGGCTCTCACCGCCCGAAAGAGTCGCCGAAGGACGGTTAAGCGTCAGATAACCAAGCCCCGTCCTGTTCAAAAAACCTAAACGACTCCGAATCTCCGCCAACAAACGCTCAGCTATAAGAGCATCGTTCCCCTCTAATTTTAAGTCGTAAAAAAAATGAGCCAAACGCTCCAAAGGCATATCTACCAAATCCGCCAGCCTAACCCCGCCGACCCAAACATAACCGGCGTCCTTCCGAAGCCGAGTCCCGTTACACTCCGGACATACAGTCTTCCCACGGTAACGGGCGTACAAAGACCGGTACTGTGTTTTGTTTAAGTTAGATTCTACAAAACGGAAAAAATCATCAATTCCCTTCACGTTACCCCTACCATGCCACAGTAAATCCTTCTCATCGTCAGACAGCTGATAATAAGGACGGTAAATAGGAAAAGCATAAGCGCTCGCCTTCAAAATGAAATCGTTCTTCCAACGACCCATCATCTCGCTCTTCCAACACAACACAGCATCATCATAAAAAGAAAGAAGCCGGTTCGGTACAACAATGTCCTCAGAAATACCGATAACATGCCCCAAACCCTCACAAGTAGGGCAGGCGCCTGCAGGAGAATTAAAATTAAACATCAAGTCCGACGGCTCCTCAAATACAATCCCGTCAGCCTCAAATACACCGGAAAAATCCCTAACAACAACACCGCCATCAGTATAAAACTTCAAAACAGCATAACCATCACCCTCAAAAAAAGCTGTCTCAACAGAGTCCGACAAACGTGAAACAGTCCGGTCATCATGCGAAACAAACAGCCTGTCTATCAAAAGTAATAGCTCAGAACCAGCCGCAACCCGTTTCCCTGCACCCAAAAACTCCTCTATATAAACAGTCTCGCCATCAAGCTCAACACGCGTAAAACCTTCATGCAAAAAAACCCCCAACTGCTCCTCAACAGTGCGTCCATGACGTGCAATAACACGAGTGAAAAGCGCAACACGTACGCCCTCAGGAAAACGCCGCAGCTCCCCAACAACATCGCTAACGTTATGCTTACGAACCTCCCGCCCCGAAACAGGAGAAAGCGTCTTCCCAACCCTCGCAAACAACATGCAAAGATAGTCGTAAACCTCAGTAGAAGTGCCGACCGTAGACCGAGGGTTACGCGTGTTAACCTTACGTTCAATAGCGATAGCAGGCGGAATACCCTTTATATAATCAGTTTCAGGCTTGCTGATCCTTCCCAAAAACTGCCGAGCATAAGCCGAAATACTCTCCACATAACGACGCTGACCCTCTGCATATAATGTGTCAAACGCCAAAGAAGACTTCCCGGAACCGGAAAGCCCGGTAATAACTACCAACTTATCACGAGGTATCTCAATATCAACGTTCTTGAGGTTATTAACTCTCGCTCCCCTTATAACTATATTACCTCCGTCTCCCATATAATCCCCCATAGCTAATTAATTAATAAATAATACCAAAAACAATGCTCGCAAAGGTACAAAAAAGTACAAGAGAACAAAAAGATAATTTTGCAGTTCGAAAAAAAAACCGTAACTTCGCGCCTCAAAATGTAAACTCTTAAAATAAAAAAAAGAAAATGAAAACAAATGCAGTATTGTTAATTGCAGTGGCAGTAGCGCTGTCCGCATGTTCCCCATGCTCCAAAAAAAATAATTGCAGGCAAGAAAAAAATATCGGCCTGCAACTCTATTCACTACGCGATGACATTAATAAAGAAACAATCGGCATCGATTCCGTCATCACCGAAGTAGGTAAAATGGGATATAAATACGTAGAGTCAGCAAGCTATCAGCCCGCAGAAGGTACAATCTACGGAATCAAACCCGAAGAATTCAAAGCCAAAGCAGAAGCCGCCGGACTAATCCCGCTGGCATGCCATGTAGTGAAAAACCTCGACGAAGATTATGAAAAAGTAATGGCTTGGTGGGACAAATGTATCGCCGTACACAAAGCCGCAGGAATGTCAATAATAGTCCAACCGGCAATGGAAACCCCGGAAACACTCGACCGTGCCGCCGAATACGCAAAGTATTTCAATGAAGTAGGAGAAAAATGCAACGCAGCAGGAATGAAATTCGGATACCATAATCACGCCTACGAATTCGAAACAAAATACGAACTCCCAAACGGTAAACGTATAACACTATACGATTACCTGCTACAAAATACCGATCCTGAAAAAGTGTTCTTCGAACTCGATGTGTACTGGGCAGTTATAGGACGAACCTCACCCGTTGCACTGTTCAAGAAGTACCCTGGCCGTTTCTATATGCTACATATAAAAGACGAAAAAGAACTCGGTGAAAGCGGAATGGTAGGTTTTGATGCTATATTCAAAAATGTGGAAACAGCAGGCACAAAATACCTGATCGTAGAGGTAGAACGATACGACAAGTCGCCGCTTAAGTCGGTCGCCGAAAGCCTTGACTATCTCAACAAAGCAGAATTTGTGAAAGAAGACTACTCTAAGTAACGTTTATTTGTTGCTAAGGTTATCAAACTCGCTCCTTATAGCTTGCAGTTTGTCCCGAACAGACTGAAGACGGAAAATCACCGCCGCATCGGTTACGACGGTGGTTTTGCTGTTTGATAGTTTGTTCCCTACACCTTTGAGCGTCATCCCCTGTTTTTCCCTCAACAAGCAAACAGCCCGAATAATCTCAATGTCTTCTCGCCTGTATTGACGCCTCTTCCCGTCGGTCCTTCGAACCTTAAAAAGTCCAAGGAACTCCCAATACCTTAACTTGGAAGCATTTACCCCCAATTCTTCAGCAACTTCGGTTATTGAATAAAACGATCTTTTCACTTCTAACCCGATGAAATAAAAAGACTACCTGTTTTCCGAAATGTACATCATTTCGTCGTATTCTTCCGGCGTCAAATCCATGAAAAAATACTTGGCGGGGTTGTCACACTTGTTTTTTACGCGTACTTCGTAATGAAGATGGTTGCCAGAAGCATCTCCCGTCATGCCTACGGTGGCTATTTTCTGTCCCCTTGTAACCCTCTGTCCTTGCCGGACAAGCGTTGTCTTGCAATGCCCGTAAAGCGTCTTATAACCGAATCCATGATCTATAATCACGCGATAGCCATAACCGCCATCCCAGCCCACAGCGTCAACTGTACCATTGCCGGTCGCAAAAATTGCACTACCTGCATTGGCGTTAATATCTATACCGGTGTGCATACGTATATCTCCCCAAAGCGGGTGCAGTCGCATACCAAAACCGGAAGAAACACCTTTCATATCTTTGCCTGAAATCGGTCGGATGGCAGGAATACAGTTCATGCGTTCTTCCTTGGTCTTAATAAGTTCAACGATTTCATCGTAAGAATTGGTCTGTACATACAACTCCTTACTCATCATATCCAATTTTTGGGTCGTAGACACGATCAAATTCGAATTCGGCATGTCAAGCAAACTCTCGTAGCGGTTAGTCCCTCCGTAACCCGGCCGTCGAACAGACTCCGGTATCGGTTCGGCATTGAAAATCGCTCGATACAGATGGTTATCGCGTTCCTGAAGATCATCGAGCACCTTTTGGTTCTCGTCCATTCGTCTGGATAAAACTTTGTACTGAGCAACCAACAGCTTGTTTTCCTTTTTCAACTGTCTTTCGTATGGGGAATCGAAAAAATAGGTTGAGACAAGAAAAAACACTACACCAACTCCTATGCCGCTGATTAAATGCGTCATAACTACCCAGATACGCTGCCGAACCGACAGCTTCACCTGCTCGTAGGTCAGAGTATTTTTGTTGAAATGATACTTAGTCGTTGCCATTCTTTCGATTAGTTGAAAATCACCTAATTGATCAGTCTTATTGTCCAAAAAATACCCATTGCAAGCAGTGCGCTGACCGGAATTGTCAAGATCCAGGCCCAAAGCATATCAATGGTAATCCCCCAACGAACGGCGGAAAGTCGTTTCACGGAACCGACACCCATGATCGACCCCGTAATTACATGCGACGTGCTGACCGGAATACCGAAATGTTCGGTCAAAGTTAACGTTATCGAACCTGCTGTTTGAGCGCAAAAACCTTCTACCTGCTGGATTTTGGTAATTTTATTTCCCATTGTTTTAATAATTTTCCAGCCGCCGGACATTGTACCGATAGCTATTGCAGCGAAACATGCAAAAGGTACCCAATCGTGAACGCCGTTAACTTCTTCAAGTTGCAACCAGTGAGGAATTGACGCAGGGTCAACACTTTTGTTGAACGCAATTAGTGCAACACAAATGATACCCATTACCTTAGGTGAGTCGTTCAATCCGTGTTGCAAACTTAACCAGGCCGAAGAAACAAGTTGCATTCTCCGAAACCATTTCTCGATTTTCATCGGGTTGCCTCGTTTTATTATGTGCATAGTGATTAGTGTTATAACGATACTTGCGACAAAACCAATCAGAGGAGCAAGGAATATAAAAAGGACTATTGTAACGATTACAGTGGAATGAATTACCGAAAAACCTCCGAGAGCAATTGCTGCGCCTGCAAAACCGCCTATCAGCGTATGCGATGAAGAGGAAGGTATCCCGCGCCACCACGTGAAAAGATTCCAGATGATAGCGGCAATTATTCCTGCTAAAACCACATATAGCAAATCTTCTCCCGAAAAGGCGTCTTTGTTGACCGCTTTAGCTATGGTATCGGCGACTTTGAATCCATGCGTAATATATTTTGCATAAAAAAAGGCAACAAAATTAAAGAAAGATGCCCACAAAACAGCTTGAACAGGAGTCAATACTTTGGTAACAACGACTGTGGAAATTGAATTTGCAGCATCGTGAAAACCGTTTACAAAGTCAAAAGCGATTGCCAGAATGATGACCGTAAATAGTAGAACCATGTTTATGTGTTATTTATGAGTACTTCACAACAATCGTTTTCAGGCATTTGCCTACGTTATTGATGCGATTGGCGGACTTTTCGAGTTCCTGAATAATTTCTTTCAATTTGATAAGTTCGACCGCCTTGATATCGCTTTGGAAGAGATCGGTAGTGCCTTTTTCGTAAACCGCATCCGCTTCTTCTTCCAAGCGTTTAATTTCTCTGATATGTTTACGAATAGCCTTATCGTTTTTTTTCAGATTTGATAGTTCACCCACAGCGGCATTGATTTCGGCAGTTCCTTTTTGCAGGATTTCGGCTAACAGCCGGGTTGATTCAGGAAGTGTTTCAGGTTGGAAAAGTACAACTTTGTGAGCAGCGCGATTCATAGAATCAACGGCGTCATCCATCACGTCTGTCAATTCACTGATGTCTTCGCGATCAAACGGCGTTATAAACGTATTATTGAGTTCTTTGAAGATAATACCGGTAATTTTGTCGCCCTTTGATTCTTCGGCTTTTATAGCCTTGTAGAGTTCGGGGATTTTTTCCTGCTTGACGGAAGAAAAAAGTTCCGACATCAAGGCGCCTGACGTGGCGCAAATTGCCGCCGTTTCTTCCAGTAGAGGAAAAAATTTTGATTCATCGGGCGCAAAAACGGAGAGGATAGAATTTAATTTCATAAAAATACAGCTTATTTTGGGGGGCAAATTTAACGATTATTTTTGGAATACTAACATTTTTGCATCAAAGATTACATTCAAAACAAAAAATTACCGTACCTTTGCGTTCAAATTTTTTAATCTTTTTGACATGACTAAGAAAACATTTCCATCCCCCTTAAAAATCGTTAGCATGATGCTTGTTTTTTATTGTTATACATTTCCCGCTTCCGCGCAATTTTTGCGCACATCGTTTTTGATAAACGATGCTCATTATAGGATGCAGTTGAACCCTGCTCTCACTCCAGAGCAAGGGTATGTTGATATTCCGGTAATCGGCAATTTCAATTTGGCTATCTCCTCCAATACGCTTGGAAATCAGGACATTCTTGATATTTTTTCAAACAACAAAGCGGGAAGTAATCTAACTTCCGATGCTTTGTACGACCATATGAAGAATTCTAACTGGATTAATCTGGCACTCAACACCGAATTTATCTCTTTCGGATGGTGGAAGGGTGAAAATTTTTGGTCGTTCAATACAGGATTACGTTTGGATATGGGTGCTCAAATTCCCAAGAAAATGTTTTCCCTGTTAAGGGATTTTCAGGATACCGACAACATAGACTGGACAAACTTCAAGATGGACATTGGGGGCGAGAGTTTCAATATTAACGCTTACACTGAATTGGGATTGGGTTACGCACGGCAGATCAATGAAGATCTTACTGTCGGGGGCAAAGTCAAACTTCTTCTCGGTATCGGTAATCTAAACATGCAGATCAACGATGTTTTTATCGAAACAAAAAATCTGGACGGCGACCTAACCGACCTTGAAACATGGCAGAAAGGTGGTTACGGGAAGGTGAAAGTTGACGCTATTTTTGAAAGTTCTTTTGCCGGCATGAAGACGGTGATGGATACGAAAACCGGCGCAATGACCGGCTATGAATTTGATAACTACGGCATTGCAGGCTACGGAGGCGCTATTGACCTTGGCGTTGCATACCGGTTTACCGACGACATGACCATTTCGGCGGCTCTCAACGATATTGGGTTTATAAACTGGTCGAAAGAATCCAACACCTTTCTTTCCGTCGACACGGAAAGGGAATATAACGTGAATAACTATGATGATTTTACAGACATTGTTGACAATGGCGATTTGTTTAACTACAACCTTTTCGGATTCCAGCATGAAGAAAAATCCAATTCGCGTACAACCTCCTTGTATTCCACTTTCACAGCGGGATTTGAATATGAGCTACTCGATGACAAAGTTACTTTCGGCGCTCTTTCTACAACCCGTATGCTCGAGCCCAAATCGCAAACTGAACTGACTTTCAGCGCAGCATACCGTCTCAAAAGAATATTAAGTCTGGCGGCAAGCTACTCTGTCATCCAGAGCGCCGGAAAATCGGTCGGACTTGCGCTCAAACTCGGTCCGCTCTTTGTCGGTACCGATTATATGTACTTCGGTAAAAGCACAAACGTATTCAACGCCTTTCTTGGAATAAGCGTTCCCTTGGCGGGAAAAAGGAAAAATACGTAGACTCTATGAAATTTGAAACAAAAATCTCCTTCAGCCTCTGCTTTTTTCGATTTAAGCGCCTTCGGGCTTCTCAAAATTGAAGCGAGGCCAATACCGATCAAAAAAGAGTCGATCCTGATGTCCTAGGAATAGTCCCGGTTTAAACAGGGCCAAATTGGATTCACATGGCATCGCCGACTCCAAACTCAACGGGAATGTGCGTGAGAAATTTTGCTCAAAGCCTGTCAATGTGGTGGTTGCAAAAGGGAAGCAATGTTTTTTAAAAATTGACGTCCGAATGATCGGCAATTATTTTTTCGTGGTTAATTTCAAATTATTTTCACTACCTTTGCCGAAATTTTTAACGATGAAACATTTGAAATGGAATTAAGCGCTAAACAAATTGCCGGAATTCTGAAAGGTGAAGTAGAAGGAAATGAAGCGATTACAGTGAGTTGCTTTGCAAAGATCGAAGAAGGAAAACCCGGCGCAATTTCTTTTCTTGCCAATCCGAAATACACACACTTCATATACAATACCAGATCCAGCATAATCCTGATAAACAAGGATTTTATCGCTGAAAAAGCACTGCCGGAAACACTCACCTTGATTCGCGTGGAAAATGCCTATGCCGCACTTGCCGACTTGCTGACGATAGTGGAAAAACTTAAACAACGTAAACAGGGAATCGAATCTCCCTCTCATATAGGCTCATCGGTGAAATATGATCCGGAAACCGTTTATATAGGCGCGTTTACGTATATAGGAGAAGGTGTTACTCTCGGAAAGAACGTTTCCGTTTACCCGCAGACATACATCGGTGAAGAAACGGTAATAGGCGACGATACCATAATCTATCAAGGAGCAAAAATCTATGCTGGTTGCCGAATTGGGAACCGTTGCATCATACACGCAGGAGCAGTTGTTGGAGCCGATGGATTCGGATTTGCACGAGAAAACGGGATTTTCAAAAAAGTCCCGCAACTCGGCAACGTAGTCATTGAAGACGATGTGGAAATCGGCGCAAACACCACCGTCGATCGGGCAGTTATGGATTCAACCGTTATCCGGCGCGGAGTAAAACTCGATAACTTGATTCAAGTAGCGCATAACGCGGAAATCGGCGAAAATACCGGCATTGCCGCACAGACGGGCATTTCCGGTTCAACCAAAATAGGACGTAACTGTCTCATAGGCGGACAGGTGGGATTGAGCGGACACATCAAGATAGGCGACAACGTGAACATAGGCGCACAAGCAGGTATCATCAGCGATGTCGAAGAAGGAAAAACAATACTCGGTTCGCCGGCTATGGATGCCAAGGATTTTTTCCGCTCCAGCCTGATTTTTACAAAACTGCCGGAGATGTACAAACAACTCGGTCAATTACAAAAAGAATCCAATAAAAAATAATGGTTACGAATCAACATACCTTGAAAGAAAGTTTTTCGTTGAAAGGCAAAGGACTGCATACCGGTCTGAATATTGAAATCACGTTCCGTCCGGCCGAAGCGAACCACGGAATCAAAATCCGCAGAATCGATCTCGATGGACAACCCGTCATTGAAGCGCTCGCCGAAAATGTAAAAAGCACTCGGCGAGGTACAGTCCTTTCGAAGGACAATGCGCAAGTCTCAACCGTCGAACATGCAATGGCGGCTCTGTACGCCTACGGTGTCGATAACTGTCTGATCGATGTCAACGCACCCGAAGTCCCTATACTCGACGGTAGCGCAATAGTATACGCCGACGAAATAGAACGGGTTGGATTGGCAGAACAAGGAGAACCTCGTGACTACTACATTGTGAAGAATAAAATTGAAGTCCGAGATGAGGAAACAGGCTCGTCGATAACGGTGTTGCCGGATAGCAGTTTTGGAGTGAACGTGCATATCACTTTCGATTCCCTCATACTCGACAATCAGTATGCTACACTTGACGACCTGAAAGATTTTAAAAAAGAAATTGCTGCCAGTCGCACTTTTGTATTTGTCCGCGAAATTGAACTACTTCTTCAACACGGGCTCATCAAGGGTGGAGATCTGGACAATGCAATCGTTATCTACGAGCGCCAGATGGATCAGAAACGATTCGATCAGCTTGCCGACACGATAGGTATCGGCCACAAAGACGCCACACAACTCGGATACCTTCAACACAAGCCGCTGATGCAAAGCAACGAACCTGCACGCCATAAACTGTTGGATATCTTGGGCGATATAGCTCTAATAGGCAAACCAATTCTGGGAAGGATTATAGCCAACTGCCCAGGGCATAAAATCAACAACAAGTTTGCCTGCATTATCCGAAAAGACATAAAACATAACGGAAAACAGTCGCCTGTCTATAATCCGAATGTTCCTCCGGTACTTGACATTAACCGTGTAAAAGGACTGTTGCCACACCGCTACCCGTTCCTCTTGGTAGAAAAAGTTATACAGATCGGACCCAAATCCATTGTTGGCGTGAAAAACGTTTCGGTAAACGAACCATTCTTTCAGGGGCATTTCCCTGATGAGCCGGTTATGCCCGGAGTATTACTCGTGGAGGCAATGGCTCAAACGGGCGGTCTACTCGTATTGAACTCCCTTGGAGAAGGGTCATATTCTACATATTTTATGAAAATCGACAATGTAAAATTCCGTCAGAAAGTCGTACCCGGCGATACCCTGCTATTGCATCTTGAAATGAAATCGGCGGTTCGACGCGGTATTGCCGAAATGAAAGGCTATTGCTTTGTTGGAGAAAAAATCGTTTGCGAGGCCGAATTTATGGCTCAAATTGTAAAAAACAAGTAAAGGAACATTATTATGAACAGCACTCTATCTGTAATACATCCCGAAGCACAGATCGGCACAAATGTCAAAATAGGAAATTTCGTTACGATCGACCGAGATGTTGTTATTGGCGACGGTACCGAGATCTACTCCAATGTAAACATTCTGAGCGGCGCACGCATTGGAAAAAACTGCCGGATTTTTCCGGGCTCCGTCATCGCAGCCATTCCGCAGGATTTGAAATTCAGGGGGGAAGAAACTACCGCTGAAATCGGAGACAATACCACCATTCGTGAATGTGTCACCATCAATCGCGGCACAGCGGCAAAGGGACGAACATTGGTAGGCGACAACTGTTTGATAATGGCATATTCGCACGTGGCGCACGACTGCATACTGAGAAACTGCATCATACAAGGCAACGCCACACAGTTGGCCGGCGAAGTCGAAATTGACGATTATGCTATCTTAAGTGGTGGAACGCTTGTGCATCAGTTCACTAAAATCGGCAAGCACGTCATGATTCAGGGAGGTTCTCGTCTCAGCAAAGACATTCCTCCGTATGTCATAGTAGGTCGCGAACCGGTAATTTATTCCGGAGTTAACAGTGTCGGTCTGCGTCGGAGAGGCTTCGACAATGAACGTATCTATGCGATACAGGAGATATACCGTATCATTTACCAATCGGGAATTAACAACAGAAACGCAGTAAAATACATTGAAGAAAACGTTCCCGATTCGCCGGAAAAAACAGAGATCATCACCTTTATTCAAAATTCACAGCGAGGAATTGTGAGAGGTTACTTAGAATAATCATTCGTGTTTATGGAACAGCAATATTTGTCCTTAGAGGAAGAAATCGTAAAGATGCTAAAAACGGTTTACGATCCGGAGATTCCGGTCAACATCTATGATCTTGGGCTTATCTATGGCATTGACATTGACGACAGCAAGAACGTAACCATTACCATGACGCTTACCGCACCGGGGTGTCCTATGGCTGATTTCATTGCTGAGGATGTTAAACAGCGCGTTGAATCGGTTTCGGAGGTTCGTGGGGCGGAAGTAAAGATCGTCTTCGAACCGGAATGGCATAAAGGATTGATGACCGAGGAGGCTCAACTGGAGCTTGGCCTTTTGTAAGCGATGACAAAAAACAGCACATATTTTGTGTCCGACATGCACTTCGGTACCGATGTATTCGGAAGTTCGGTTGAGCGTGAGAAACGTTTTGTACGCTGGATCGAGTCTGTAAGGGGAAACATGAAGGCATTATACCTGTTGGGCGATGTGTTTGACTTCTGGTTTGAATACAGACATGCCGTGCCGCAGGGGTTTACGCGGTTTCTCGGTAAAATTGCCGAATTGAGCGACGAAGGCGTCGAAGTGCACTATTTCACCGGCAATCACGACATTTGGATTTACCGCTACCTGCCGCATGAACTTGGCGTCATTCTGCATCGGGAGCCGCTCACGACCAACATTGACGGCAAGATTTTCTATTTGGCTCACGGTGATGGACTTGGCGACAACAATCTCTCGTTTCGTTTTATACGCGGTCTTTTTCATAACCGTGCCTGCCGGTATTTTTTCAGCCTCATCCACCCTTCATTTGGTATATGGCTTGCGCTTAAATGGGCGAATCACAGTCGGAGGAAAGAGTTTGAGCATCCGGCGCCTTACTTGGGCGAAGAGAGGGAGCCTCTTGTCATGTACGCCAAAGACTACATCAGACGATACCCTGAAATTGACTATTTGATCTTTGGGCATCGCCATATAATGCTTGACCTGATGCTAAATCGCAGAAGCCGCATGATGATCATTGGCGATTGGCTGAAATATTTCTCCTATGCCGTATTCGACGGGGAGAAACTTGCGCTGGAAGAGGTGATCCGGTAAGGATTTTTGCTATTCTTTTCGGTCAGAAGGGGGCCGCTCCGGCTTTTTATTCGTAATTTCCAATTTATAATCATAATAATCAAATTAATTTTTATGGAATTGTTATACAAATACAACGCCGGCACATCATACGGAGTGTCGAAACGCAGACAAAGCAAGCTGTGCCTGTCTTTGGAGACAGATCTCACGTTCGGGAAACTGCCGACCTGTTCTGCGAACCGTTCAAATGCTTTTTGGAATCGTCGAGACGCCTGTTGGTTTTCGGCGGAGTATGTTAAGAGAGTCAATGCTACCGTTTTACGATGCATTATCAAGTCTTTTCTTTGCTTTATCCTGATTGTTTCTCCGGCAGTTTCATCTCTTTTTGCGGAAGGGAACAATGATGAGAGGATGCGCTGGTGGCGCGACGCACGTTTCGGGATGTTTATTCATTGGGGTGTATATTCTGTGTTTGCCAATGTTTATAATGGAGTGGACGTCTATGGTGAACAGGTTGCATACAACATGCGAAACACTATGACGCCGGCTGAATGGATCATGAGACGGGCATTAATACCGAGGGACGTCTATCGAAGAGCGGCATTGCAGTTTGACGCTTCGGAATACGACCCGAAACTTTGGGTGGAGACGGCAAAAAACGCCGGAATGAAATATATTATTATTACCGCCAAGCATCACGACGGATTCTGCCTGTTTGATTCTCAGCACACCGAATGGGATGCTGTTGACGCCTCGTCTGCGGGGCGTGATTTATTGGCGGAGCTTGTTGAGGAGGCGCGTAAGGGAGGGGTGAAGATAGGTTTTTACTATTCTCAAAACGTTGATTGGATGCACGAAGGGGGTATGGATGCGATTCCTGAGCTTGGGCTTGCGATGTACTCGCCGGAGGAGGTACGGAGCTATGTTAATAACCTGGTTATCCCGCATTTTCAGGAACTGATCGACAAATACAGTCCAGATGTTATATGGTTTGACGCTCCGTTGGTGGAAAATGTACAGGAGGACTTGAATCTATCAATCTTGGACGCAATCAGGAACTCTGCGATCGGCGATAAAGTCATCTTCAATAACCGTTTATGTGTTAGCGTCGAGTATGATTTTGAGACGCCAGAGTTTGATACTCCCGACATCCCGTATAATGGCTATTCGGACGGACGTGACTGGGAGGCCTGCTCATCAATTAACAATTCGTGGGGGTATGAAGGAGCTGATATTGAGTATGAATGGCGGAGTCCGCTGTTTATGGTATCGCGCGTCATTGAATTGGCGAGTAAGGGCGGCAATTTTTTGCTCAATGTCGGGCCTGATCCTCACGGCGTCATTCCAGAGCCTGCCGTTAACACGCTTAAATCTACCGGCGACTGGCTTAAAACCAATGGCGAGGCAGTATACGGGACGGAAAAGAACGATCTTGTCAATCCGTTTGAATTTGGATACGTCACTCAGAGGACTGAATCCGACGGCAGCTTCCATTGGTATCTCAACATTTCATCCGGTTATTGGGACGAAGGGGCGGTACACCTATATGGCATAATGGAGAGGCCGGTTTCCGCGAACTATCTTGACGGTGGCGCGGCAGCCGACATGCAATATCACGATAACATCGTCACAATCAACCTTCCGGAAGTGTGTCCCGACCAATATTATACCACGATCGATCTTAAATTTGACGGGAAGCCGTCACAAAAGCCGCAAATACAGCTCCGCGACAGCCTGATAAGACTTACGCCATTTCAGGCCGAGGTTTCCAATGGAGTTAGGAAGGATTTTGTACCGTACGCCATAAAAGAATGGTACAGGCGTAACAATGAAGTTCGGTTCAGCCTTTATCTTGAAGCCGGCTACTATACAATTTCATCGGAATATGCATCAATAAATACAGGGAATTTTTATTTCACAATTGACGGCAAAGATTATCAGGCGGCGTACCGGAGGACAAACTTCGGCGACCACACTGATCTTAGCAAATACACAACGGAAACATTCCCCGACCTGAAAATCGACATACCGGTCGAGGGGGTATACCAACTTGTGGTCAAGCGCGACGCTGAAATCGAGGGTCATTTTAACATTGTCAATGTTAGGAACTTCACGCTCAAAAAAATTCTTGCGGCCGGCGGCGGTGCTAAGATAGACCTGCTGTTTCCAAATCCTGTCGTGAACGGAATTTTATCCTGTCCCTCATGTATCGGAGAGGAGGTCACAATTTATACCGTAGACGGCGCAAAAATAAAAACCGTCCGCCCGGATGACGCCGGACAAATCAATCTTAAAGACCTCAATACCGGTCTGTATATCATTAAAAGCGGGACATTTTCATCAAAAATCATTATAAATAAGTGAAACCTCTGCCGATAAAACCTGTCGGCCGGCAAAATTAACGTACCGGTACTAAAAATAAACCTCTACAATCCAAAAACATTTTCACAGTCCTAAAAAAATATTTATCTTTGCACAAGTATTTATAGTTATACTTATTAATATTTGTAGATTGCAGCGTCTCGATGTGAATTGCGACGCTGTTTTTTTATTATATGAGAGCTAAAAATAAAAACATTTCATATAAAATATCTCTTGTTTGAAAAAAAAATATTATCTTTGCGGAAAAATTAATAATTAATAAAATAAAATTTTATGAAAACAAAGAATGAAGCAATCGCAATCGTAAATGAAAATGGAGAAAACGCAGTTGTAAAATCGGCAAACGAGGAACTGAAAACTTTGCTCTCAAAAGTCAAATCATCAGTAGAATCGGTAGAGGCTAACAGTCCGATACCGGCCGAAATAATCGACTGTTTGGTAGAAATTGTCCGTTATTCACGTGGCGTTTTCGAGCCGTATTCGGTGTCGCTCACCCCTGACGATCGAAAAAGCATGCATGGATATGGAACAAGAAGTTACGGATTTATAGAAAAGGCCTGTGCAAGTGCTGCCGACAACTCCCAATTTCTGCCGTCATACCTTAGCATTGACGAGTTTCACAATCATTATGGCGATGTATACCGTAAACGTACACTCCTCCAGCAGGTAAAACTGTATGAACAGCAGGTAGAAGACTCGCTTATTTCTTCATCCGACACGGCGTATCATGATGCGCTCAATTACTACAATTCACTGAAAGACGCCGCACGACGAAATGTTCCGGACGCGAAAGAACTTTATAATGAATTGAAACCGTATTTTATCCGCCCGAAACATAACTACGGACCGTTCTTTGAAGATTAAGACAGCAGTCCGTCAAAGCTAAGTATCTCACATAAAACAACAGGCGTCCGTCATAAAACAGCGGACGCCTGTTGTTTTATGACGAATCTTAATTAATTTATGACGGGCGTTTGTTATTTCATGACGGATGTCCGCTGATTTATGACAGAAGTTTAATGTTTTATGACGGGTGCTCGCTGATTTATGACGGAGGTCCGCTATTATATGACGGACGATTGTTATTTCATGACGAACGTCCGCTGATTTATGACAGAGGTCTGTTGATTTATGACGGACGTCCTGTAAATTATAATTGGCAGCATATATTTTATATCCGGCATTATAGAATTTATATCGAACGTCTGCTGTTTAATGCCTGACGTCCGATATAAAAATCGTGAAATTGGATATATAAATTCGGAACGACGATAAATTTTATTCTTTATCCGAAGAAATAATAAAACAGGCCGACATACAGACTGAATTGGAACGAATAATATCCGGATTCACCGATTCCTTTAGTCTGCCTGCCGGCCTGTAATAAAAAAACAGTTAAGTGGTTAGTATTTTCTTATATCAATAATAAATAACCTGTGGGTTAGAAATTAAGGGTTAATGTTAAACATTGAATAACAAATAAAAAATATATGGCGAATATGGTATCGACACTGAAAAGACGGGAAAAGAATATAATATTCCAGCCTTTCAATATAGGTTATAAACTAATTATTTCGCATTCGATACATGTTTATTAATGATGAGAGCTGTTTTTGATCTCATGTGAGGTATTACTACCTCGCCGTCAAGCTGTGCAAGCGACTCTATTATACACAGATCATTGGTTTCAGACCATAATTCGTATCCGACCCGCAAATCAACCTTCTTGACCTTATTTCC
>JAIRMF010000005.1 GCA_031258895.1 Dysgonamonadaceae bacterium
ACATCATTTTGCTCATGAAGAAAATCGTGTTGCGCACGAGGTAACAATACAACTGTATATAGGGATTCTTTTACGATGTATATCAAGTTGCTACAAAAAAACGCAGAACAGCCGGCCAAATATTTCGATGTGGTTGGTAAGAAATTTATGTCGGTATGTGCTGCTGCTCTCGTCATAACGGGTACAAAGGTAAAGATTATTTTCGAAACAACAAAAAAAAGATCTGTAAATCGTTCGATGCGGAACAATCGTTTGATCCATAAAAAAAGGATGCGTCAATTTAGGGCTTGACACATCCTCACTCATGTAGAAATATTAGGGATTTAACCTACATACTCATCCGAGACCGTCAACTTCTTGCGGCCTTTGGCGCGGCGGGCCGCAAGTACACGGCGACCGTTCGCCGTTTCCATACGGGTACGAAATCCGTGCTTGTTCTTCCTTTTCCTGTTGTGTGGTTGAAATGTCCGTTTCATATCTTGTCCGTTTAATTGCTAATTTCTTTCCGCAAAGGTACAACCTTTTTCGCGAAAAACAACAATCTTTTCGATTAATCGAGTATTTTTACCCGAATATTCTTGTACCACACGTCGTCTCCATGGTCCTGCAGACCGATGTAACCTTCATGATTCTCACCGCCACAGTTGTTGAGCAACTCAAATGCAAGAGGCCATTTTTCTAAGCTGAACTTGCTGTTTTGAAGTAGTTCCGTCCATTGCGCAGTCCAGAGATGGTATTCAAGTACCGTTGCACCGTTTTGTGCGTGGATAACCGTGCCCTTGTAGACCGTGATGGTGGTGTTGTTCCATTCCCCGAAAGGTTTAGCGTTTTGAGGCTTTGCGGGAATCATGTCGTAAAGCGACGAAGATTGACGGTTGCCCTGAATACCCAATTTCGCATCGGGATGGTTCTCGTTGTCCAAAACCTGGCTTTCCGGTGCGGAAATATAAATGGGTTGCCCCTTGATCTCCTGAGCCAGGTAAAGAATGCCCGAATTTGACCCCTTCGCCACTTTCCAGTCCACGCTCAATTCGAAATTCTTGAACCTCCTGGCGAAAATGAGGTCGCCACCGTCCCTTACCTGAGCCTCTCCTCCGCCCGATCCGTTGAACTTGATGGCTCCATCGTCAACAATCCAACGACCGGGAACAGTGTCCTTGAGATAACCGCGCCAGCCCTTAAATGTTCCGTCGAAAATCACCTTGTAACCGTCCTTATCCGTCGTAAACCCGTCGAGATTGACTTGCGGCTTGTTCACGATCACATAAGCAGGGCTGGTCGCAGTGGAATCAACATAGATCTCCTCCGACGTTTCCGCCACAAGATTCGGATTTTTGGGAACTCCGGACTCTGTGGTGGCCCTGTCCGCTTTCTTCCCCCCACCGCATGATACAAAAAAACCTGCGGCAATTGCAATTGTAAAAATACTGATCCTTTTCATCTTTTAAGAATTTAATTTTAATTGTTTTAGTAAATCGTTTTTAGGATTAAAAAATATTATAAAACAAAAGGATTCCGGAGACTGCAAAAACAAAACTCCCCGAAATCCTAGCGTTAAAAATTTATCAGGGCATCTCAGGCAACTTCCAACCGTCGCGGTAATTATGCTTTATCAGTTCGGCGGCAAACGATTTCGCATGAATGTCCTCCTCATCCTTATTGAAGGTCGGATGACCGTTCACAATCTTGAAGTTATCCGCCTTCGTGATCTTAAACTTGTCGCTGTCCGAAATATTGGTGAACTGCATGTTTTCGCCATCCCACTCCAGTTCCTTATTCAACCCCTGCAAGCGGATGCCGAGAACACCCATGACAACCATTTCATTGAAAGGACCTGCCTCGCTGAAATCGGACGCCGGTTTTACACGTGAAGCCGGGCTTTCCTTGCAGGCGCGTACCCAGTCCATTTCGTGGCTGACAGTGATTTCGCGCTGTGTTTTCGGAACCTCGGGCTTGCGACCGGAAAGCAACCATGGACGTGCTCCGTAGCAACCGCAAATCAACGTGTCTTTTGTACCGTAGAAAATAGCCGCTCCACCGGCGTCGTTCATATTCTTGCCGGAAGGCCAGCCGTCGGGCATAACAGGTTTGATGCCGCCGTCGTACCAGTTTACCTGCACCTCGGGGAAAGCAATCTTTGCCAGATTCGGACGGGAGGGAAAAGTATAGCGAACGGTCTGAGCGGTCGGTGCACAATCCGTCAGTAACAGTGAAGAACTTCCCTGCACCTTGATAGGGTATCCCAACTGCAACGCTTTGAAAATAGGGTGCATGATATGGCAGGCCATGTCACCCAGAGCGCCGGTTCCATAACGCCACCAGCCACGCCAGTTCCAAGGATGGTAGATATGGTTGAACGGGACAAGTTCCGCAGGGCCGGTAAACAGATCCCAGTTCAGGGTCTTAGGTACTTTGTCTATCTGTTTGGGAGTGTTCAGTCCCTGTGGCCAGATAGGACGGTCGGTAAACGTGTCCACCCGTCGCACTTCGCCGATTTCGCCGTTCCAGATCCAATCACATATCTGACGTACGCCGGGGTTTGACGCACCCTGATTACCCATCTGGGTAGCGACCTTGTATTTAGCGGCAAGGCGGGTCAGGAGGCGTGATTCGTAAACAGTATGCGTCAGAGGTTTCTGTACATACACGTGTTTGCCGAGCGTCATGGCCGTAGCGGCGATAATGGCATGAGTATGGTCTGCGGTAGCGACAATAACGGCATCAATATCCTTACCTATTTCGTCGTACATTTTGCGCCAGTCCCAATATTTTTTTGCGTTGGGATATTCTGCAAAGACTCCTTTTGCATAATTCCAGTCCACGTCGCAGAGAGCGATAATATTCTCGGTCGCTTTCACTGCATTCAGGTTGGAATGACCCATACCTCCGGGACCTACGCAGACGATGTTGAGTTTATCGCTTGGTGCGATTTTCCCGCTAACGCTTTTACCCATTGCAATATTTGGGATTATCGTAAATCCTATTGCAGCGGCTCCTCCTTTTTGAAGGAAACTTCTTCTTGACATTGAATTCATAACAATTTGATTTTAGATGATTATTTGATATGACTTATAAAAACAAACGCCCAAAATTACTAAAATAAATGGAATCTAATTATCTAAACTCTATTTTTCAACGATAAATTTTAAAAACAGCATCCTTACCACTGTTATTTGTGGTGGCAAATTCACATTTCCGATTGTCGTCAACACTGCCGAATAGGCGACTGTTTGCCGGTGGAAAAGAAAAACATGCTGTACAACATAAAAATATTAAAGGTTTTTTTAGAAAAAATACCGTAATTTGCATCGCTTTCCGGAGCAACCAATTTTTATTGTTAAACTTATCACAATAACAGGAAGAACGCTTGCCGATTTGCAATGTGGTGCGGTGGGCAGTATTTTGAAACTTAAAATTTTTTGAAAGATGAAGATTTATCAAACAGATGAAATTCGGAATATTGCCGTAGTAGGTAGTT
>JAIRMF010000057.1 GCA_031258895.1 Dysgonamonadaceae bacterium
CGACAGAATAAAAATCGACTACCCGCTCGACATGGTCGGTACGACGGTATCTTACCGCTTCCGCTGGATAAACACCCGCGGCATACCCGGCCCGTGGTCGGAAATAGTGTCGGCAGTCATCGCGTAACACAGCACCGGCAGAGCAACGCCAGCGGCAGCGCCCCAGAATCGGGATTGCCTCGGATGAGTGGAGATATAAATGTGTGGTAACGGGAGTTGCCCAAGATAAGCGGGCATATAAATGTGTAGTGACGGGATTGGTCAGGCGTTTGCGAAAGCAGCAGCGCCCCCGAATCGGGGTTGCCCAAGATAAGCGGGGATATAAATGTGTAGCGCCAAGATTCGTCCGGCGCAGCCTTATCGTACACCCGCAACAACCGTCACGGATTACGTGTCATATGCAAATAAAAGGATTTTGTTTAGCAGGCTTATCGGTCAAACGACGGCAGGGTCGCCCGTGATATAGCCCCTTTTCGGCGTAGCCTTAAAACTCCTGCCCGATAATGAAATGAAACTGCCCGCCGGAAACAGCGGAAGACGGCGTCGGACGGTCAAACCCATATCCCCAGTCAACCCCCATCAAACCTATCATAGGAAGAAATATGCGAGCGCCAACACCCGCCGAACGCTTCAACGACAAAGGATTGAAATCGCGAATGTTCGTCCATAAATTGCCCGCCTCAACGAAAGCAAGAGCATAAATAGTCGACGAAGGCTCAAGCAACAGCGGATAACGAAGCTCCATCGACAGGCGTGTATAAGCATAACCGTTATAACCCAGCGAACCGTTACTGTACCCACGCAAGCCAATCGTCTCCTGACCGTACATCGTGGAATAACCCGTCATCCCGTCGCCACCCATGTAAAAAGTCTCGAAAGGAGTCTTCTTGAAAGAATTGTACGACCCGATAAACCCATACTCAATGCGATTCATCAACACAGGAGTACGCTTCGTCTTGTCATTCACCGACTCGCGCTCCGGACGCTCCAACGGAATAAACAGCTTCGCCTTGAATTTCCACTTGTGATACTCAACCCAATTGTAACGGTTGCCGTTCGCCAGATTCAACTCCTCAGTCGTGGTCGCGTTCCGCGCCTGATTGTACAACCCCTCATAATCAATGCCGTCCCAAAGCGAATACGGCGGCGTGAAATTTACCGATAACAAAAACTGAGACCCGCGACGGGTATAAAGCGGGTTGTCTATCGAATTGCGAGACAAACTTAAACCCAACGACACGGAATTAGAATTCCCGTCGCTCATATCACCAAATCCATACCCCCCCCAGTTCCGCAACATATAACGCTGGTACGACAAATCAGTCGCAAAATTGAAATAAAAATCAGGCCACGACAAACGCTTCCCAAAACTGACCGACGAACCGAAAATCCGTAACCACTTGTTCTCGTCATATGCCACCCCGCCATACTGATCCCCATACTGATAAAGATACGGATTCAAATACATAGTCTCATAATAACGACTGTCAACACCCGTAGTCTGCATGTAATACGAACTTACAGACAAAGAATTAGGACGCTTCCCCCCAAGCCACGGCTCCAAAAACGAAATACTGTACGACTGGTAATAACGACCGTTCGTCTGACCGCTCAACACAAGCGTCTGACCCTCGCCCTGCGGAATAACCCCCTTATAGGTCGAAGGATGTATCATGTTCTTAAACGAAAAATTGGAAAACTTGAAGCTTAACCGCCCAATAAGCCCCGTCTGACCGTAACCCGCCGAAAATTCCACCTGATCATTCGCCTTCGGCGTGAGATTGTAAGAAATATCCACCGTGCCCGTCTCCTGGTTAGGACTGATATCAGGATTCATGTTCTCAGGGTCAAAATGCCCCGACTGCGCTATCTCACGAATAGTGTTCATGATCAACTCCCTGCTGAATAACTGCCCCGGCTTGGTCAAAAGCTCCCTGCGAATAATGTCCTCATAAATACGATCGTTCCCATTAATAGCAACCCGATTGACAGTCGCCTGACCCCCCTCCTGAATACGAATCTCAAGGTCAATGGAATCGTTCCCCACATACGTCTCAACCGGATAAATCTGCGAAAAAATATACCCGTTGTTATAATAAAGGTTCGCAACAGCATCGTCATCACCCTTCAAACGATCCTCCAGCTTCTTCTGGTTATAAACATCGCCCGGCCTCATGTTCAGAAAATCGTCAAGCCCGTCATAACCGTTAGTACGAACCGTGGGATACAACGTGTTGCCTACCCAAACGATATTCCTGATATAATACTTGTTGCCCTCATTCACAGTAAGATGAATCGCTACCCGCTTGTCGTCAACAGGAAACACACTGTCGGAAACAATCTCAGCGTCACGGTACCCCTTCTCATTGTACTTCTTGATAAGATTCTCCTTGTCGTTCCTGTACTCCTCCTCAATATACTTCTTCGTGCTGAATATCTTGCGGATATTCAACCATGCATCCTTCCGCAAACTAAAACCCGAATTGGTCTTCTTCATCGCCATCCGCAATTCGGAATAAGAAAGATTCTCGTTGCCGTTGATGACAATTTCCCGGATCTTCGTCTTAGTGTTCTTCGCAACGTCAATGTTCAAAATCATCTTCCCGGGATTGGAAAGATCGTCCGTCTGACGCACAGTGACCTCAGCGTTACTGAACCCCTTTTCATCGTAATAATCCTTTATCCGCTTGCGAGCAAGACGTAGAAGGTTGGGGGTAAGGCTGGAGTTCTTTGCCATTCCAATCTTGGTCTCAAGGTCCTCACGCTCGCTCTTCTTAACACCCGTATAACGAATCTCCGAAACAGTAGGATTCGGCTTCAACACTATCTGCAACCAAACACTGTCCTCCGTCCTTCGAGTGGCAAGAATAGAAGCGTCGGAAAAAAAACCGTGCTTCCAAAATTTGCGTACCGCAGCGGTAATCTCCGGACCTGGAACAGAAACACGCTGCCCTACCGTCAAACCGGAAATGCCGATAAGCATATAGTCCTCGTAATTGTAAGACTCTACTCCCGATATCTTAATGTCGGCAATAGCGTATCTCCTGTTATCGGTCAGTGAATAGGATATAGTCGGCGGTTTGATGGTATCGACAGGGCCGGCAATTGTCGCGGTCTGCACAGTATCGACCGACGCTATATCCTGTGCCTGCAATGCCATAACCGCTATCGTCAAAATGAAAAAAGGAATTATGTTTCTTAACATGCTGAATCTCTATCTAAATCGTTATTTTTGTTCTTTATCTGTTCGCCCGTTTTGCCGAATCTCCGTTGACGGCGCTGGTAATCCAATATCGCAGCATACAGTTCCTCTTCCCGAAAGTCAGGCCAAAAAGTGCCGGTAAAGTAAAGTTCGGTATAAGCTAATTGCCAGAGAAGGTAATTGCTTATGCGGTACTCGCCTCCGGTGCGAATTAACAAGTCGGGGTCAGGTATGTCGCCGGTCGTGAGATGTCGGGCAATCATCCGCTCGTCAATGTTTTCCGGTCGTATCGTACCCTCCAGCACTTCCCGGGTAATACCGCGAACAGCCTCCGTTATCTCCCAACGTGCGGAATAACTCAACGCCAAAATCAACTCCACACCCGTATTTTTGCTTGTTTCACGTATGCCTTTCTCAAGTTCCGTGCGAGTGGTCTCCGATAAGCGCGAAAGATCGCCGATAGCACGCAGACGTACGTTATTAACCATCAGATCCCGTACCTCACCGCGAATAGCCGCAACCATCAGCGCCATCAACGAATCAACTTCCTCCTTCGGACGGTTCCAATTTTCAGTTGAAAAAGTATAAAGCGTGACGTACTTGACGCCAAGCCGCCCGATAGCCTCAACCACCCGACGTACCGAAACCACTCCTTCGCGATGCCCCATTATTCGGTGTGTCCCGTGTTGCTGCGCCCATCGTCCGTTGCCATCCATTATCACGGCAATGTGTTGAGGCAGGCGGTTCAAATCTATAGCTTCTCTCAAAGACATCGTTATTACAGATTTGTGCATTCCCGGTCGTTGGGGCCAAAATCCCATGTGACGGAAAACATCAATGTATTATACCAATCTCGGTTTTTCATCAAGCCACTTTGTATGTTGTACGGGTTGTCAAGATTGAAATCCGACTTGTCAGGGGCGTCGAAACTGTCGCCAAACAATCGGTGCGATGCATATTCCAGTGCAAGGTTGACCCTGTTTCGAATTTTGTATTTTAGCCCAACCCCGAGGGGAAACCTGAAACCGGTAAATGTATTGTCCTTCCCCTGTGCCGCTGTTACGCCCAACCCTGCAAGCAGGTAAGGCGAAAAGCGACTCGTGTTGAGATAAGCAAATTTATCACTGTACGGCATAAAGTTAAACTCCATCTGACCTCCCAGACTTATAAAATTCCTGTCAAAAGCGACTTGAGCACTGTTTGGAAAATAGTTATCAAAATTACGTGTATCACCCGAAATTTTTCCATAGCAAAAGTCGGTTTTTACAGCCCAGCGAAAATTAAAGTTTCGCCTGAAAACCAACCCGCCCGATGGCTCAAAGCCAAGCAAAAAATTTGTCTGATTTGCATCTCCCATATACATTGACGTCCCCGCCATTCCTCCGATTTCATACATGTATTCCTGCGCAACCGCTACTGTACCCGTAAATGCAGCAAACAACAAGATAAAAATCCTAATCATGCAAAAATATTTTTGAGAAGTTTTGTACATTTCTAATGGTACAGTGAATACTATTCTAATGGTATGGTGAGTCCCACTCTAATGGTATGGTGAATACCACCCTTTTTACTATGTTCCTAATAAAAACGTAAAAAACGCCTCAAAATTATATCCTTTAATAATTTTCAGTTATTCGTCTGTCGGGAAATTTTTTCTGTTGATAAAGCATTTCCAGATTTCACATAAATATTTACCCTCTTTGTCCGTTCCTTCACTGTCTTTTTCTTCGCTTTTTCCTCCTAAAACGTAATAATAAACCCCATCAGGCGAAACAAAAGAAGCAGCATCACTGCGATTGATATAATCATCGGGGCGAGCGATCTTGACGGCGTCATATTGCCAGATAACTCCGCCATCTATCGAAACGTAAATATGTGAGTTATATTGACTGCTATTTGCCACATAACCGTTGATTATTCTGAATTTTCCGTCGTAATCAAAAACATTCGGTCTAATCAGTGCAGGAAATTTTGCAGACGTCTTAAGTTGTGTCCATTTCAAGCCGTCTTGAGTCCCCCAAACAGTCCCCAAATGTTCATTCGTAGCCGACACACCACCAATAAGCGTCAAACTTCCTGTATTTTTCTCGCGACTGAAAGCTGAAATGTCATGAACAGGAAAATTATCCAGAATAACATCGCCGGTAGACCAGTTTACCAAGTCCTCTGTAAAACCGAAGATTTTTTGCCCGTCTTTGTCCAAAACAGCGCAAAGACCCGCCTTTTGGATGGCGGAAGCAATTTGCGGTACTTTCAAATAACCCAAGATGCTAACAACAGAATACGGAGTCGAACATTGAATCCATTCGTTTACAGTACCGTTAGTGATAAACAATTCACCTTTTTCCGTAACTGCATAAGCCCTGTTATCAACGGCCTGAATATTACGAACAATCGTATTGTCCGGCAAATTATACAAGGCGCTTTCGCTCCAATTAACAACATCTCTCGATTGATACAATTTCAATACTCCCCCAATTTTTGAGAAAACACAATAGCTACCATCGAAAACAATTGCCTTAATGTCTTCGGTTTTAAGAAAATCAAGAGCGGCACTACCCTCCGCAACTTTTATGTATTGCGTCGAATCGGGATCAATTTGGTGGATATTGATTTTCAGAACATATTTTTTTATTCTCGCCGGATCATTGTCGTACGGAAAAGAGCGGAAAGTGTCCGGCGCCTGAGAAATATCGAGTGAATCCCCATCCGAAATCCACACGGTATCGTTGGAAATTCGTTGTAAGCTGTTAGTGCTGTAGGCGTTTGAATATGTCACGATTACTTTACGGTTAAAAATGGTACCATAAGGCAAAGAATCGCGATTGTAGATACAGCCTGCATATTCTTGTGCATCCTGCCATTCCGACCAATTTTGATCAATAGTGAAGATTGTTTTTGCCAGCGCCGTAACAGAATCACTAGACAGACCGAATGAAAGGATTTCGGCATCAGTTCTGGGATATTCATCCCCCTTATCATTGTCTCGTAAACAGGCTGACAAACACATAAACAGCACCGCAGAAAACACAACCACATGTCTTTTTTTCAAGAGAAACTTCATAGGGAAAAATTCTTTTAGTCTACAAAAGTAGATACATTTTTTGATATACCCGACAGAAGAACGAATATTTATCATTTTTTGGGATTTAGCGATGGAAAACAGGCCACAACTTACAACAACAATAAGTCATTATTCGTATAACCCTAAAAAAGGTCGGAAGAGGGTTATTTCAGCGCTTCCGATCCACCTACGATATCAAGCAATTCACTGGTGATTGCTTGCTGACGTCGTTTGTTGAACTGCACACCCAAGTCAGTAAGAATGTCATCGGCATTATCGGTTGCGATCTGCATCGCCACTGTACGGGCCGCCTGCTCCGCTGCGGCGGAGTTGAGCAAGACGGCAAAAATCTTCGCGTGTAAGGCTTTAGGTAAGAGCGTATTTAGAATTGTAGCCTTATCCGGTTCAATGAGATAATCGGTGGGAATGGTTTTCCCTTCCGTTTTTGGTAGGACAAGAGGCAGGAACTGTTCGGAGACAGGGATCTGTACTGCCGAATTTTTGAAGCGGTTGTATAGTATTTCCACGCAGTCGATCTGCTTTTCGAGAAAAGCGGAAATCAGGTTGTCGGCAAATATTCGGGCGTCTTTGTATTTTGGTTTGTCTATAAGCGTGATGTAACTTCCTGCGATGTTGGCCGGTAAGTCAAGTTTACGGACTGCTTCCTCTATTTTTTCCCGACAGGATAAATATCTATTTCACATCCTTCGGCATAATATTTTGCGAACGTTTCTGTGAACGGTTTGATAACATTCGAGTTGAACGCTCCGCACAGGCTTGAGTTTGACGACAGCGCCACAATAGCTACGCGTCGCGGCCGACGGACTTCCGTCAGTGGTGAATTAAGTTCGCCGACGTTTGATTCTACGAAGCGTTGTAGAATTTTGGCGAGTTGTTGTTCGTAAGGTAAAAAACACTCTAAATTGGACTGTGTTTTACGCAACTTGGCGGAGGCGACCATTTTCATAGCAGAAGTAATCTTTTGCGTAGATTTGACCGAACCGATGCGACCTTTTATTTCTTTTAGAGAGGACATACGTATATTTTTTGCAAAAGTACGCTTTTTCTCAGGTTTTGCCAAACGACGAATAATCGGTTCGACCTCTATATACCGGTGAATTTTCAGACGGAAGCCTTTTGGCATTGTTTTTGATTGCACGGAGGGTAGAATAAGAATATGACGACAACGCAGTAATGGAAAATATATTAGAGCATCAGTTAGAGATAGTAATTGAAAATAAACCGCTTACGCCTGACGAGTGGGCTGAGGAGTACGCAATCCTTCCGTTGAAAAACTTAATGTTCCTACCGGGAATCCTTACGCCAATCAACGTTGGACGCGAAAAGCCGCAAAAAATGATTCGGGATGTCAGGAAAAAGAAGGGAATTATCGGTGTTTTCTGCCAAAAAGACATAAACGAATCCGACCCTGGATTCGAGGATCTCTATCCGGTAGGCACTGCGGCGAGGATTGTTAACATTGTCAAGGAGGAGGAAGGCAGTATAACGATTGTGTTGATGGGCATCAACCGGATACGTCTCAAATCTATCACCGCCAAGGATCCTTACCTGAAAGGATATTTCGAACCGCTTACCGACATTTATCCCGTCAAATCGGACAAGGAATATAAGGAGCAGCTCAAATCTGTTCGCGAGATCACTATTCGCATGATTTCCGAAAAGATGGGTTTGCCGGACTTTATCATGGATGGGATCAGCAAATCGAAGGACATTCAGTATTTGATAGACCTGGCGTTTTCGGCGGTTGGCGCCACTGTTGAGGAGAAGCAGAACCTTATGGCCACCGACGACGTGAAAGAGCGGATGAACAAGCTTCTTAAGTTGCTTGATCAGGATGTGCAATTGCTCAATATCAAGGCAGACATACGCCGTAAGACGCAAACCGAGATCGACAAGCAGCAGCGTGAATACTTTCTACAGCAGGAGATGAAGAACATTCAGGAGGCGCTTGGAGGAGGGAGCAGTCATGAAGTTGAGATCAACAACATCAAGGAGAAGGCTAAGAAGGTCAATTTCACGCCTGAGCAGAGGAAGGTTTTCGACAAGGAGTTACAGAAGTTGGAGCGTATTAACACTCATTCTCCCGAACACTCTACGCAGATGGAATATGTCCAGACTCTTTTGTCGTTGCCGTGGAACAGCTTTACGAAGGACAACTTCAATCTTAAGCGTGCGAGGCGCGTGCTTGACAAGGAACATTTCGGGTTGGAGAAGGTAAAGGAGCGTATACTTGAGCACCTTGCGGTCTTGAAGCTTAAGGGTGACATGAAGTCGCCTATCATATGTCTTCACGGCCCTCCGGGAGTTGGGAAGACTTCTCTTGGGAAATCTGTGTCGGAGTCATTGGGGAGGAAGTATGTCAGGATGTCGCTTGGGGGTTTGCATGACGAGTCGGAGATACGCGGTCACAGCCGTACTTATATCGGTTCGATGCCCGGTCGCATTATTCGCAGCCTTCAGAAAGCGGGTTCTGCGAATCCGGTGATCATTCTCGATGAGATAGACAAGGTGGGTCAGGACTATAAGGGCGACCCGGCGGCGGCGCTGCTTGAGGTTCTTGATCCCGAACAAAACGTGGCATTCCATGACAACTATATCGACATCGACTTCGATCTGTCTAAGGTGTTGTTTATCGCCACGGCCAATACATTGAATACAATTTCTCAACCGCTGCTTGACCGTATGGAGCTGATCGACGTCAGCGGCTATATCTGTGAGGAGAAGCTGGAGATAGCTCGCAGGCATCTCATTCCGCACCAGTTGGAGGCCCACGGCATTGCTAAGGATAAGTTCGGGATGTCTAAGAGGGCTATTCTTGCCGTTATCGAGTCGTACACCCGCGAATCCGGTGTTCGGGCACTGAACAAGCAGATAGCTAAGATAATGCGTAAGGTTGCGCTTGCCATTGTGGCAGGGGAATCCTATCCTAACAGGCTTGAGCCGGAGCATCTTCGCGACTATTTGGGGGTTGTGAAGTTTTCCAGGGATCGCTATGAGGGCAATGAGTATGCGGGCGTTGTGACCGGCCTGGCGTGGACGGCTGTAGGGGGAGAGATTCTCTTTATAGAGACGAGTTTGAGTCGCGGCAAGGGCGGCAAGCTCACGTTGACCGGTAATCTTGGGGATGTGATGAAGGAGTCGGCAATTCTGTCGCTTGAGTATATCAAGTCGCACGCGGGACAGTTGGGCATTCCGGACGGGGTGTTTGACAAATGGAACGTGCATCTTCATGTTCCGGAGGGGGCTATACCGAAGGACGGGCCGAGTGCGGGTATTACGATGACGGCGTCTATGGTTTCGGCGTTTACGCAGCGCAAGACTCGTCCTCACATTGCGATGACCGGCGAGATGACGTTGCGCGGCAAGGTTTTACCGGTTGGCGGGATTAAGGAGAAGATACTTGCGGCGAAGCGTGCCGGTATCACGGACATTGTGTTGTGCAGTGAGAACCGTCGTAACATTGAGGAGATAAACGAGATGTACATCGAGGGGCTGACGTTCCATTACGTAGACGATGTACGGGAGGTTTTGGATGTTGCGTTGTTGGAGGAGAAGATTAATAATCCGTTGGAAATAGTATGAGCAGGAGGGAGGAGCAGTTACGGGCGTTCGGTCGTCTGTTGGACGTCTTTGACGAGTTGCGTGTCAGGTGTCCGTGGGACAGGGAGCAGACTAATGAGAGTTTGCGGACGAACACTATAGAGGAGACGTATGAGTTGTGCGAGGCGATCATGTCGGATAATTCGGACGGGATACGTAAGGAGTTGGGGGACTTGCTGCTGCACATCGTTTTCTATTCCAAGATTGCCGCCGAGAAGGGGCAGTTTGACATTGGCGACGTATGCGATTCGCTTTGTGGGAAGCTTATGTTTCGCCATCCGCATGTGTTTGGTACGGCGGAGGCGGGTACGTCGGGGCAGGTAGAGCGGAACTGGGAGCGTATCAAGCTGGAGGAGAAGGGTGGCAACCGGTCTGTGCTTGAAGGTGTTCCGGCTTCGTTGCCGAGCATGGCGAAGGCGCACCGGATACAGGACAAGGCACGTAACGCGGGTTTTGACTGGGAGCGTCGTGAGGATGCGTGGTTGAAGGTTGAGGAGGAGTTGCGCGAGTTGAGCTGTGAGGTTGGCGTGCTGGATGCGGAGCGTATGGAAGCGGAGTTTGGCGACGTCTTTTTCAGTTTGATCAATGTTGCCCGCCTGTACGGGATCAATCCTGATAATGCTTTGGAGCGTACTAACCGGAAGTTTATGGCACGTTTCAATCACATGGAGCGGAAGGTTAGTGAGGCCGGCCGTTCGCTGCGTGACATGACGTTGCCGGAGCTGGAGGCTTTCTGGTGCGAGGCGAAGCTGGAGCACCCGTAGTAATATTGCCTTCATACCTTTGTACCCAAAATAAAACACTCGACAAGAACATGAACACCTTACAGAAAACAAAACGGACGCAAAATGGAGCGGCAGTTTATTTGGTTATATCAAATATTTTGTTAACACACACACACACACACACACACACACAATATATAAACCTTTTAAAGCCGCGTGCGCGCACGTACGCGCGAGCGGCGACAACTTTTTCCAAAAAGCCTTCAACTCGTCTGGCGGGGCTGTCAGACAGTACTTCGGGGGCGTACCACTACGCTCGGGGGGCGTACCACTGCACTCGGGGGGCGTACCACTGCGCTCGGGGGGCATACCACTGCACTCGG
>JAIRMF010000023.1 GCA_031258895.1 Dysgonamonadaceae bacterium
ATCTAAATCGCCCCAAAATAACCACACCCTAAACGTATGACCCCCCGAAAGCGACTGCAAAAGTAATACAACTTCCAATATCTACCAAATATTTATAACAACTCATACCAACAAATATCACTATCTCATTAATACTTAAAGAAATATTTTTTTAAAGAAAATCAACTCCAATAAATAATACCAACAAAACAACAACATCAACCAACCATAAACAAACCAACCCTAAACTCAAAATCCCTCAAACTTAATTGGTGGGAAAATTATTCGCAGATATCAACAAAGTATTCATATAAGGGTTTTAATAACTGGTATTCATTGGCGATGTGTTCTACGAAATCATGGTGAAAGAGTTCGTTGCCAATTGGCTGATCTTTATAAATATAAATACTTTTGCGCTGAATCCATTGCTGGAAGTATTCTGGCAGATTGTTTTGCAAAGGGCGTTTGTAGAGTTCTCCTCCAATTACATAACTGTGTTTAGTGAGCAAGTTACGAGTCATTTTCTTGAATGTATCCGGATCGTACTTTACGCGAGAACGGAATGTATCCATTTCGTTCCTTGTTGCCAGGTAGATTCCCATACCATACTGATAGTTGTTTTCGTTTAGTTCGAGATAATAGCCTGGAAAATTTAGCCAATCGGTCCGAATTCGCTGGAAGTTCATCCACATGTTAGTGCGGTATGGCGTTTTATCTTTTGAGAAACGTATATCGCGATAGATGCGGGATACTACCTTTGTTGGATTCATGTTAATTTTGGGATCGATAGTGTAAAATGCCGGTGAAAGCGCCGTACAAAAGGATTTCATCGGAGCAAGCACAATATTGGTATATGTTGATTTGTGTTCGTCGAACCATGGTTTGCTGTTGTTCTCTTTGAGGTCACGGAAGAACTGAAAAAGTTCCTGTGAAAAGCCGGCAAAGACGGTATTTGCTTTCATAAGGTCTGATTTGTCTATGTTATTAACTGCAAAGGTAACGTATTATTTCTAATCTAAAAATACCTAACTTTGTAACTCTGAGTTTTTTTACCAGATGACCAAAAACATAGAAACCGAAACGCAGTATATTAACGTTCAAGGTGCACGTGTACATAACCTGAAAAATATTGATGTGATTATCCCCCGTAATAGTATCACTGTTATTACTGGATTATCGGGCAGTGGGAAATCATCCCTTGCCTTCGATACTATTTTTGCAGAAGGACATCGCCGCTATATTGAAACTTTTTCCGCATATGCACGCAATTTTCTCGGCAATCTTGAGCGTCCGAACGTTGACAGGATTACCGGATTAAGCCCTGTAATTTCCATCGAACAGAAAACAACTAATCATAATCTCCGCTCTACTGTAGGCACCTCAACGGAAGTTTACGATTTTTTCAGACTACTCTACGCTCGTGCAGGTGAAGCGTATTCTTTCCTTTCCGGCGAGAAAATGGTGAAATATCCCGAGGAACAGATCTGGCTATTGATTATGAAACTTTACTGCGGACGAAAGGTTTATATCCTCGCTCCGGTTGTGCGCAACCGGAAAGGTAATTATAAGGAGTTGTTCGAGCGAATTCGCAAAAAAGGATTTCTAAATGTCCGAGTTGACGGAGAGTTACTTGAAATTATCCCCGGTATGAAACTCGACAGGTATAAAAATCATTCTGTCGAAATTGTTATAGATAAGCTTACGATCTATCCCACTGACGAAAAACGCATCAAAGAAAGTGCACGAACTGCAATGCGGCAAAGTGACGGACTGCTGATGATTCTTGATTTTGAAACCGGTGAAGTCAAACATTTCAGCCGCCGGTTAGTGTGTCCAACGACAGGACTTTCGTACAATGAACCGGCTCCGCACAATTTTTCGTTCAATTCTCCGCAAGGCGCCTGTCCGCATTGTAGGGGATTAGGATTTATGAATCGGATTGATATTCGTAAAATCATTCCGAATCCTGCTTTAAACGTCTATCAGGGAGGAATAGCTCCTTTGGGGAAATATCGCAATGTACTTGTTTTTTGGCAGATTGATGCAATTCTTGAAAAATATGCCGTAAATTCAAAAACTCCTCTCGCCAAAGTGCCTAAAGAGGCGATCAACGAGATAATGAACGGCACGGAGGAGCGTCTGCAAATAAAAAACGAATCACTGGGTAATTCTAATTATTTCCTTTCCTTTGAAGGTGTCTGCAAATATATCGCTATGCAACAGGAGCAGGATACATCCGCCACTACGCAGAAATGGGTAGAACAGTTTAGCCAAACTGCCCTATGTCCTGAATGTAAAGGACAACGACTTAATAAGGAGGCATTGCATTATTTCATTGCAGGAAAGAATATTGCCGAGATATCCGGCATGGATATTGCGAAACTTTATGAATGGGTTTGTGATCTTGAGAACCATTTGTCGGATAAACAAAAAATTATTGCAGTCGAAATATTGAAAGAAATACGTACTCGCTTGCATTTCCTGCTCGACGTAGGATTGGATTACTTGTCACTAAACCGTCCATCTGCAGGACTTTCAGGGGGGGAAAGCCAGCGAATGAGACTTGCTACGCAAATTGGTTCGCAACTGGTAAATGTGCTCTATATTCTCGATGAACCAAGCATAGGGTTACATCAGTACGATAACCGAAGGCTTATTGATTCGCTACGTAAGTTACGTGACTCGGGTAATTCGGTGATCGTTGTGGAACATGACAAAGACATGATATTGAATGCCGATTATATAGTGGATTTAGGTCCACGAGCAGGGCAAAATGGAGGAGAAGTAATATTTGCCGGGACTCCGGCCGGAATATTGAAAGCCGACACACTGACGTCATCTTATTTGAACGGTAAACTGAATATAGAAACACCGAAAACCCGACGCAAAGGTAACGGCAAAAAAATAGTACTGCATGGTGCAAGCGGCAATAACCTAAAAAATGTTACCGTGCACATTCCGTTAGGCAAATTTATCTGTATTACGGGCGTCTCCGGCAGTGGTAAATCCACGCTTATCAACGATACTCTACAGCCGATTATCAGTCGTAAACTTTACCGTTCTATACAAGATCCTTTGCCTTATGAAAAAATAGGAGGCGTAAAATATATAGACAAGATAGTAAGCGTAGACCAGTCACCTATCGGACGTACACCGCGTTCCAATCCTGCAACTTATACCGGCATTTTCTCCGATATCCGCAATCTGTTTATCCAGATGCCCGAATCGAAAATCCGTGGATACAAGCTGGGCCGGTTTTCGTTCAACGTATCGGGCGGGCGTTGCAAAGTTTGCCACGGAAACGGATATAAATCGATAGAAATGAACTTCCTGCCTGATGTGACTGTTCCATGTGAAGCTTGCCGCGGAAGGCGTTACAACCGGGAAACTCTTGAAGTGCGATATCGCGGGAAGTCGATAGCCGATGTCCTGGATATGACAATCAACACGGCAGTTGATTTTTTTGAAAACATGCCGAGCATATATAATAAGATCAAACTTTTGCAGGACATTGGTATGGGTTATATAACTCTTGGGCAGCCGGCTACCACACTTTCCGGCGGCGAAAGCCAGAGAGTGAAACTTGCCGCTGAACTTTCAAAACGTGATACCGGTAAGACGCTGTATATACTCGACGAACCCACTACCGGACTGCACTTCAACGACGTCAAAATTCTGCTTGATGTAATTAATCGTCTTGTGGACAAAGGCAATACGGTAATCGTGATAGAACATAATCTTGACGTCATAAAATGCGCCGATCACATAATCGATATGGGTCCCGAGGGCGGTCGCAAAGGAGGCGAGATACTGTTTGAAGGCACTCCGGAAATGATGGTCAAATCTGGGAAAGGATATACAGCCCAATTCTTAAAGGACGAGATATAACAAACCACCCTTGCCTGATGCTATCCGCCTGTCCGTTGTCTCACCGCTTCGTAAACCAGTATTGCAGCGGCGGCAGAAACATTAAGCGATGAGATTTTGCCGAGAATCGGGATCGTCACCAGTTCGTCGCACAGTTGCAAGTTTTCCGGCGATATGCCCAAATCTTCTCCTCCGAGAATCAGAGCAACGGGCAAACTAAAATCAGCCGAAGTATACAGGCGAGTGGCTTTTTCCGTGGCGGCAACTATCCGGCATCCGCAATTTTTCAGGTAACGCACTGTATCTTGAAGTCTTGGTTCTTTGCAGACCGGAATATTCATCAATGCGCCTGCGGAAGTTTTCACTGCGTCAGCGGTGACCGAAACGCTGTTACGAGTGGTGATAACTATTGCATCTACGCCTGCACACTCGCAAGTACGGGCGATAGCGCCGAAATTGCGGACGTCGGTAATCCCGTCTAATAGGACTAAGAAAGGCGTCCTGCCTTTTTCAAACAAGAGAGGAATAACATCTTCCAGCCGCTGATATTCGACAGCTGCTATGAAAGCGATTACACCCTGGTGGTTTTTGCGTGTCAGGCGGACAAGCCGCTCTTTGGGTACACGTTGGACCGGTATTTGTTTTCCACGGGCGATAGTGGACAATTCGCGGGCGAGATCTCCATGTAGGTCGCGCTGCATAAGGATTTTATCAACTTCTTTTCCTGCTTCGACGGCTTCAATAACAGCTCGTAAGCCGAATATCATATCATTTTCTTTCATCGTTTTACTAATATATTCATTACTTTTTTAACGGCGTCAACAAACTGCACAATTTCATCCTTCGTGTTGTAGAACGCAAAAGATGCACGGATTGTACCGTCAATACCAAGCGCGTCCATCAATGGCTGTGCACAGTGATGACCGGTACGGAGAGCGAATCCCATACGGTCGAGCAACATTCCGGCGTCGTAGGGATGAATTTCATCGAGGAGAAAAGATATGACCGGACTCTTTCGTTCGGCAGTGCCGACCAGCTTGACGCCCTCGATTTGAAGGAGTTGTTCGATAGCAAATCCGGACAGTTCTTCTTCGTATCGGCGGACATTATCCATCCCGATTTCGGTAATATACCCGATCGCTTCGCCGAGAGCGGCAGAACCGACATAATCAGGCGTCCCGGCCTCAAACTTAAACGGTAATTCGTTGAATGTGGTACCTTCGAAACTGACACGGGCAATCATTTCGCCTCCTCCCTGGTAAGGAGGCAGGCTATCGAGCCACTGTTCTTTACCGTAAAGGACGCCTATGCCGAGCGGCCCGTACATTTTGTGTGAAGAGAAGACGAGGAAATCACAGTCCATCTTTTCGACGTCAATCTTCATATGTTGTACGGACTGTGCCGCATCGATCATGACAGGTATGCCGTACCCGTGTGCGATCCGTATGATATCTTCAACGGGGTTGACTATACCTGTAACGTTTGATACATGTGCAACGGAAATAAGCTTTGTTTGGGGTGATATCAGCTGTTCCAAATCGTCCGTTTTTATCTCTCCACTACCGTTTACGGGCAGGACGCGCAGGACGACGCCGACCTGCTCTGCCTGAAGTTGCCAGGGAACGATATTGGCATGATGTTCCATTGCTGTAACGATAATTTCGTCGCCGGATTTGCAATGGGAACGGCAGAAGCTGCTTGCGACAAGGTTGATTGCGTCGGTTGTTCCTCGTGTAAAAATGACTTCTGCATCGCTATGTGCGTTTATGTAACCTGCTACTGTTTTGCGGGCCTGTTCGTGCGATTCGGTCGCGAGCCTGCTCAGGTGGTGAACGCCTCTGTGAATATTGGAGTTGATGGTAGAGTATATTTCTTCCATTTTCTTTATCACGCAGATTGGTTTTTGGGTTGTTGCGGCGTTGTCGAGGTAGACCAGGGGTTTGTTGTAGACTTCTCTGTTGAGGATTGGGAAGTCTTTTCTTATTTTGTATGTATCGAGCACGGTTATTTGTTTTGGTGTAACGGATGCAAAGGTATGGATTGTTTTTGGAAGGGCAAAATGGGAATATGGAAATTTCTATGTAATTTCGCGACTTCCGGAGGGTTTTTATTTTTTTTTGTATGGAACGATTTTATGGAATTATCTTAATGATGATTGGGAGGTTTAATAATAAGTATTGGGTTGTCACGATTTTGTTTGTGGCGGTGACGCAGTGTTTTTTGGAGAATAATATTTTTGACAGGATTCGGTATGGCAGGCAGGTTAGCGTTTTGGAGGCTGAGGTGGAGTTACAGAGAATCGAACAGCGTGATAAACTTGAGCAGCTTGATGAGATTGGCGGTACCGATGAAGGATTGGAGAGTTTTGCGCGTGAACGTCACCGGATGATTGCTCCCGGCGAGGAGCTTTTTATTATCGAAAAATAATATGCACCGTTTTACTTTTCGCAGATTGATGTTTTATTTTTCTGCTGTTGTGCTGGTTGTTTCGTCCGCTTTGTACGTCACCGGCTGGTGGGTTGTGCCGTATGTTTATGCCGTTTCGTGCGCTGGGGTGGCGATTGGGTATTTGACTACCGCTTATACCGGCGACAACAGACGTTTGAGGCGTCTTAATTTCCAGCAGGTTCTCGCGGCAGTATTGTTGCCGGCGTCGTCTTACCTGATGTTTAAGTATAGGAACGAATGGTTTCTTTTGCTTTTTGTTTCGGCGGTTTTGCAGTTGTACGTTGCCATTGTTAGACGTAATGAGGAGGGGAAAGATGTCTGAGAGGATTACGAGCCTTCGGAACGACCGTATAAAGGGTTTGATCCGTTTGATTGAGAAATCGCGGAAGCGGCGTGACAGCGGGCTTTTTGTTATAGAGGGTGTTCGGGAGTTTCGCCTTGCTTTGGAGGGGGGTTACATTGTTGATTCGGTTTTTGTTTGTCCTTCGCTGTCTGGGTCTGGGGCTTGTGGGGGGCTGCTGCGGGATATTCGGCCTGAAATATGTTTTGAGGTATCGGAGGCGGTGTTTTCTCGGCTGGCTTTCAGGGAGGGTTCGGATGGGTTGATTGCGTCGGCGTGGATGAAATCTCATTCGTTGAACGATCTGACGCTTTCTGGGAATCCGTTTATAATAGTTCTTGAGTCGTTGGAGAAGCCTGGGAACCTTGGGGCTATACTTCGCACTGCCGCTGCTGCCGGTGTGGATGCGATTATTGTTTGCGACCCGCTGACTGATGTTTATAATCTTAATGTTATACGTTCCAGTGTTGGTTGTATATTTAGTGTACCGCTTGCAGTTGCTTCGAGCCGTGAGGCTTTTGCTTTTTTGAGGCGGTGGGACATTCGGATTTTTGCCGCCGAACTTAATGCATCTTCGATGTATTACGATACGGATTTCACGGGGCCTTGTGCGATTGTCATGGGGACTGAGGCGGACGGGCTGTCGGCTTTTTGGCTTTCCGTATCTGATGGGCGGATTAAGATTCCCATGTGTGGGAAGATTGATTCTCTAAATGTATCGGTATCGACGGCTGTTATTACCTATGAGGCGGTAAGGCAGAGGCGTCGGGATTAAAATCAACTTTATACTTTAGTATCCGCACTGTTTCTTTACCAATGGGAAACAGGGCGGTATCTTTTTGTGCGCCATACTGATGCGTAGACAAGACGCATATGGTTTTTTATACAATATACCTGTTTTTATGAGGAGCGCATTTACGTAAATACAGAGCGCATTTACGTAAATATGGAACGCATTTACGTAAATATGGAACGCATTTACGTAAATACAGAGCGCATTTACGTAAATATGGAACGCATTTACGTAAATACAAAGCGCATTTACGTAAATACAAAGCGTATTTACGTAAATACAGAGCGCATTTACGTAAATACAGAGCGTATTTAGAGAAATACAGAATGCATTTACATAAAATTACAGTGAAAATATCTATTTGCGATAGCAAAAAACATACGGCATAAACACAGAAAAGTTGTACCTTTGCAAAATGAAAACCGTATACATCACAATAATTATATTGCTCGCCGGCGTTGCACACGCAAACGATACAACAAGAATATCAACAACCGGCAACAACAACGATACCCTTAAAGTCCTGTTCTTAGACAATATCCATGTCTTCCCGCAAACAACGCGACAGCTCTACGCCAACAACGAAAAGTACGTAAAAATGGTCCGGGATATAAAACGAACCCTGCCATATGCCAAACTCATCTACCAAACACTGATAGAAACCTACGAATACATAATGACATTCGACCAAGAGTCCGAACGACAAAAACACCTCAAAATAATGGAAAAAGAACTGTTCGCACAATATAAACCCGTACTCAAGAAACTGACCGTCACACAAGGAAAACTCCTGATTAAACTAATCGACAGGGAATGTAACCAAAGCTCTTACGACCTCCTAAAAGCATTCCTCGGCCCAATCCGCGCAAGATTCTGGAACCTCTTCGCGGGAATTTTCGGCGCAAGCCTCAAAACCCAATGGGACCCCGACGGCAACGACAAAGACAAAGAACAAATCATCCGAATGATCGAACAGGG
>JAIRMF010000032.1 GCA_031258895.1 Dysgonamonadaceae bacterium
CCGGTAAAGTGCAATCTTCGTGCGTTAATGGTGGTTGTTCTATTCGCATCGTGCGCGGCGGCGACTGGAGCCGCCGCGAGCCCAAATGCCGCGTCTCGGATCGGGACGGCTTCACTCCGACCTCCCGTAGCTACAATTTCGGCTTCCGTGTTGCGTGCAAGGGGGACTGAAATGGTAACGGCGTGAACTATACAAACAGGTACAAACTTAGCGCCATCACAAACATACCAAAGACTACGCCCAAAATAGCATGATGGTGACGACCGTACTTCTCTGCCGCCGGTAACAACTCGTCCAACGAAATGAAAACCATAATCCCCGATACAACCGCAAGAACGATCGAACTCATCGTCGGAGTCCAGATATCGCGCAGGAAGAGATACGCAATCAACGCCCCGACAGGCTCCGATAAACCCGACGCAAACGAGTACCAAAAAGCCTTCCGACGACTGCCCGTAGAATGGTAAATGGGAACCGAAACCGCAATGCCCTCCGGAATATTGTGTATCGCGATAGCAACAACTATCGGAATCGCAACGTCTAATGACTCCAAAGCCGAAGTAAAAGTCGCGATACCTTCCGGAAAATTGTGCAAACCTACCGTCAACGCTATCAAAAGACCCGTGCGACGTAACCGACCACCGCCGCGCATCTCCTCAACACCGTGCACTTCGTGCGGGTTCAATCCCTTCGGAATAACAAAATCAATAACGCTGATCAATACAATACCGGAGAAAAAAGCAGGTATAAGATACAAATTGGCAAGCTTCGCGCCCAAAATATCCGTCAACGACGACAATGACGAGGGTAACATCTCCATGAACGAAACATACAGCATGATGCCCGCCGAAAAACCAAGAGACAACGCAAGAAACGAACCGTTAGTCCGCCGCGAAAACAAAGCGACAAAACTGCCGATACCGGTCGACAAACCCGCCAAAACGGTCAGAAAAAAAGCAAATGAAACGTCCCCGGTAAACATCGCCTAAAACTACCAGGAAAATAAAGGATAGTCCGACATCAAAGAATTGACCTTCTGTGAAACAGACTCTATAACGGCGTCGTTATCAATATCGGACAACACAGCGTCAATCAAATCCACAATCTCGACAATCAACGACTCCCCTACCCCACGCGTACGCGTAGTTATAGCCGGGGTACCGAGGCGCAGTCCTGAGGTTAGGTACGGCGGACGTTCGTCAAAAGGAACCATATTCTTATTGGTCGTAATGTCTGCCCGGACTAAGGCTTGTTCGGCCTGTCTGCCCGTTAAGTCCGGGAACTTTTGTCGCAGGTCAAGTAAAAGTAAATGATTGTCCGTCCCGCCGGAGACAACTTTATACCCGCGCTCTGTAAACGCGGTCGCCATAACAGCCGCATTAGCCTTGACTTTGTTTTGGTAATCCACGTATTCAGGCTGCAACGCCTCGTGAAAAGCAACCGCCTTCGCCGCAATAATATGCTCCAACGGACCGCCCTGCACCCCCGGAAATACAATAGAATCCAATAGCGAAGACATATTTTTTACATCACCGTTAATAGTTTTACGACCGGAAGTATTTTTAAAATCTTCTCGGATTAGGATTACGCCTCCTCGGGGCCCACGTAATGTCTTATGGGTAGTTGAAGTGACTATGTGGGCGTATTTAAGCGGGTTTTTGAGAAGGCCGGCAGCTATCAAACCCGCAGGATGAGCCATGTCTACCATGAAAATCGCCCCAATCTCATCGGCAACAGCACGAATCCTCTCGTAATTCCACTCCCGGGAGTATGCCGACGCTCCTGCGACTATCAGTTTCGGTCGTTCGATTAAAGCTATTTCCTCCAACTGATGATAATCTATAAGGCCGGTTTCCTCATTAACACCGTAATGTAAGGCGTCGAACATAAGACCCGAAAAATTAACCGGAGAACCGTGACTCAAATGACCCCCGTGAGCAAGATTTAATCCCAAAAACTTGTCGCCCGGATTAAGACAGGCCATAAATACCGCCATATTAGCCTGCGCTCCGGAGTGGGGCTGGACGTTTACCCATTCGGCTCCGAAAATCCTTTTTAAACGTCTCATCGCGAGCAGTTCAATTTCATCTACATGGATGCAGCCACCGTAGTAGCGTCGTCCGGGATAACCCTCGGCATACTTGTTTGTTAATACGGAACCGGCAGCCGCCATGACCTGTTTGCTGACAAAGTTTTCCGATGCAATCAACTCGATACCCGACTTTTGACGACGGTATTCTTTGGTGATAATTATGAATGTTGATACGTCATTTTTCATATCCGATACTATAAAAATATTACTTTAATATATGTTTTTTGCTATTTTGTAAACGCTTTCGGTCGCCATCAAGGTGTAAAAATGAATGTTAGCCACCCCCGAAGATATCAACTCCTTACATTGAAAAATCCCCCACTCGACGCCGACGGCTTTAACTTCGTCATTGCTTTTGCATTTTCGCAATTCCGTTTCGAGTTCGTCGGGAATATCGACCCTGAAAATTTTCGGCAAGACCGATAATTGATCGAGTAAGACCATCGGTTTTACTCCCGGTATAATCGGCACGTTGATACCCTCCTCACGGCAACGTTTCACAAAATCAAAGTACTTCCTGTTATCGAAAAACATCTGTGTGACGGCATATTCCGCGCCCATCTCAACTTTTTGTTTGAGGAAAGCGATATCGGAATCCATATTCGGAGCTTCCTCATGTTTTTCCGGATAGCAGGCGACGCCATACGAAAACGGCGTACCCGGCCGGTCAAACATGTTTCCTTCAACATCAATTCCATCATTATATCGGTTCACCTGTTCTATCAGGTCTGTGGCATGTTTATTGGTTCTATCCTGCATGATACGGTCTTTTTCCAGTTTTCCGGCGTCGCCTCTAAGGAGCAACAAATCGTTCACGCCGAGGAATTGCAGGTCAATCAACGCATATTCGGTTTCTTCCTTAGTGAAACCGGAGCAAACGACATGAGGAACGGCGGTGATACCGTATTGATTCTGAATAGCGGCAGCTATCGCCACCGTCCCCGGTCGTTTTCTCACGTAGGATTTTTTCAGCAGGCCGCCGTCGGTTTCACGATAGACTGTTTCGCTGTGGTGAGTAGTTATGTTGATGTATTTGGGATCAAATTCCCTGAG
>JAIRMF010000053.1 GCA_031258895.1 Dysgonamonadaceae bacterium
AGCTGAAATAGGGACGATTTGTACTTATGTCGCCCATCACATACTCAAACTGTGCCTGTGTAACCTCCGTCTCGCTCATCTTAAAGTCTGGGATATTAGCAGAGGTTGTTGTATTAGAAGAACCATATTTCCACGAAGAAGAACCCTCAACAGGTAGCATCTTAGGCTTCAAGAATTCCGGAGAATAATAATACTTGACCTTAACATTGGAGGCAGTTTGTGTTTGGTCAAATGTTATGACGTTGCTGCTCTGAATACCCTGCGATTTGTCGTCAAGGAAGAACTCATAATACTCGGCAGCGAGGTCGACAGCGGTAAATGTACAGTTGTTGTTGCTCGCTGTTATGCCGCAGGAAACCGCCGAAGAAGGAGATATGGGAGACGGAACTGGCCCTTCCGGAGGACAGGTCTGTATCCACTTCGACCCATTCCATGTCTCAACACATTTAGTGAATATATTGAATATCTGAAGTCCGCGGGCAGCATCTTTGCCTGTCAAGGTGAGTGCATCACGCTGGCCTGTTGTCATCTGGGGCAACCTGAATCCACGTGTACCGTTACTTTCCAACTCAAGGAGCGAGAAAGGTTGCGGGTTGACGCTTATGTCTGCGCCGATTATAACTTGTGCTGTTGCCCTGCTTACATTAAGAAGACAGAGGGCTAAGATTAAAAAGAATGTTTTTTTCATTGTTGTGATTATTTTTTAGTTTGATAAAAATGCACATGAAAAAGGGCAGAGCGTAGCCCTGCCCTTTTGCGCTGTTAGGCGATAACTGCCGACACAATTTCCGACCACGGGCCGGGCAGATTACGGGTGTTGACCCAGCGGAAACGATACGATACCATCGTCCCGACCATGTCGAGCGGGTATTCGAGCTTCATCCGGTCGGTACCGCTGGTACCGACGTAGATAAAGTCGTCGTCTTTTTCAGGCGCTTCGCCGACCTTACGCCAGACTTCGAAGCCCCGCGCATGTTCCGGCTTGGCACGCCCAGAATGGTGACTGTCTTTCACTTTCAGAGTGTGCCTGAGGTGCACCGAAACATCGACCTGGCCGATCGGCTCGGTGTCGATCGGTGGCGCCGGCGACGGTTCGGGGTCAGGGATTGTCAGTCCGAGGTCCGAGCGGTCGTCATCCGTAACGGCGGGGTTAAACCTGAGGAAGGTATTGATAAACCACCGCGCATACTTTTTCGCTATCGCGGCCTTTTCCTTCCTGTCAAGCCGGTCGGTCGTACCGGCATTCACTTTCACCGCCTGCTCGTGCGAGGCGATGTATGCCGACAGCTTGTCACGCAGCGGCACAAAATCATTGTTCGATATTCCGAACCGTTCAAGGTCATGTACAAGTTTATTAAGAAACCTTGTAAACCACACTGCCAGCAATACATAAGATGCCGGTAAAAAGTCTTTCTTTGCCATTTTCTTTAAATTTTAAATTATTATTAATAAATCGTATTATAATTTCCATCTGTTTTGTACGGGCGTCCATACGTTTTGTACGGACATCCGTATGTTTTGTACGGGCATCCGTACGTTTTGTACGGGCATCCGTACGTTTTGTACGGACATCCATACGTTTTGTACGGACATCCGTACGTTCTGTACGGGCGTCCGTACGTTCTGTACGGGCGTCCATACGTTCTGTACGGGCGTCCATACGCTTTGTACGGACATCCATACGTTTCGTACGGACGTCCATACGTTTCGTACGGACGTCCATACAATATGTAAAAATATGCTGTTCCGACTCCCTGACAAGCAGGAATGACGTGAAGGTATCCGTCTGCCGGTCTCTGTTACCGCTATATCTCCCCCCTGCTGAAGGGAATGGACCGGGGACGTCCGACCGAGATTTTTTGTCGCCGCTCGCGCATACGCGCCCGCACGCGGCTTTAACAGGTATATATTGTGTGTGTGTGTGTGTGTGTGTGTGTGTGTGTGTGTGTGTGTGTGTGTGTGTGTTAATAAATTATCCCATACCGCCAAATATTTCGATGTATTCGGCAAGAAATTTATGTCGGTATGTGCTACTACTTTTGTCATATCGGCTGCAAAGGTAAACATTGTTTTTTAAACCACCAAATAATTTCTAAGAAAATTGCTCGTCGATAAGATCAATCCTCTTCATTATCGACTCCAACTCGTCCCTTAAACCCTGAACCTTCGCGTTCATGTCCCTCACCAACTCCCCGCCGCCCTTAGACGACACGGAAAGAAACCCAAGGTTGTTCTCATAAGTCTTGATCTCGCCCTTCAAACGCTCGTAAGTATGCATCAACCTGCTCCTGTCGGCCAGTAACCTCGAATCACCCCCGTCACCCGACGAACGCCCAAGCAAAGACTGCAAATGACGACCCGAACCCCCAGCCCGCAAACGATCCAAATGCCCGTCAACCGCAGAACGATACTCATCGTAAAGCCGATCCTTCTCCTTCAACGGCACAAAACCAATCTCATGCCATTCCGACGTCAAAACACGAACCCGATCCGCCAACTCCTCCGCAGGCAACTCAACGTCTATCTCCCTAATCCTCCCTATTAAATCCCGCTTCTTCCGAAGATTCTCAACCTCCTCCGCCCTCTCCGACAAATTCTTAGCTCGCCGCCGAGAAAAAAAACGATTACACGCCCCATTGAAACGCTCCCATAACTCATCCCGCTGTCCGTAAAACACCGGCTTGATAGACTTCCATTCCTCCCGCAACGCAAAAACCTGCTCCTTCGCATCCCTGTCCGTACTGTCCTGTATCGCCTCAACACGCTCGCAAAGCGCCCGCTTCTTCTCCAAATTGGCAGCATGCTCCTTCCTTAACTCCACCCAAAACGCCCGCTTATTGTCGAAAAACCTGCCGCAAGCAGCATTGAAACGCCGAGAAACCTTCAAACTGTCCCTCCGGCGAGAAAAACCTAATCCCTTCCACCTCTTCTGAATAGCCAAAACCTCGTCCGTCTTCGCCGTCCACTCCTTAACACCGTCAATCCTAACGCCGTTTATCGCCTCCAACTGCTCACAACAGTCTATCCGCTCCGAAAGCTTGCGCAACTCCACCTCACGTAACTCCTCAAAATGCTGATTATGACGCTTGTTGATAACAGAAGCCGCCGCATGAAAACGCGCCCGAATCCCCTCGCGAAACTCCGGAGCCACCGGACCCGTCTCACTCCACTCCTGACTCAACTTGCCCATCTTGGAATAAGCCGAAACAATATCCTTCTCCTCCCCAAGCCGCTCAGCTGCCTCACATAACGCCTCCTTCAACTCCAAATTCTTCCTGAAATCATAATCACGCATCGCAAAATTAATCTTCTGCAAATCGTAAAACTTCTCACTGTAATGATGGTACTGCTTCCAAAGCTCCCCCATCTCCGATTGCGAAACATGCTTGATCTCCTTCCACCGCTGAATCAAACTGCGATACTCATCACGAGCCTTAAGGAAATTGTCAAAAGTATCGTTGCTCTCCGTTAACTCCTTCAAACGACCGATTATCGCCCTCTTCTCATTGAGATTCTCCGCCAAAACCTTCTCGTTACGAGCAATAAACTGCGCCTTCTTCTCACGAAAAACAACCAAAAGCTCCTTAAAACGACGCTCCTTATCATCAGTCTCCGGCTTGAAATCCTCCGGCAAACCACCCCCCTCTATGAAAATCTTACGAGCCTCCTCGATCTCAATATTCAATAAACGATAAAAAGATTGCCTGAGAGATTCTACCTCACTCCTGACAGCATTGCTCACCTCCAAAACGACAATCTCCGCCAAACGCAAGACCATCGCCTCCCTGTCCTGAACCGAAACAACCGGAGATTCCGAAACCTCAACGATTCCAAAATCATCGCCGGAACCGACAACAGCAGCCATATCAACCGCAACCGGCTCCGATTCGTCCGCAAGCCCAACTTCGGAAACGGGCTCCGTCTCCGGCGCCAGCTCCAACTTATCTCTCAATTCCGTATCCGACTCAACAGCAGGTACCGCCTCCGCAACATCCTCCGAAATCACCGGCATTCCTTCTTCATTAGCAATATTATCGCTCATAATACAGTTCTTTTAGCAGATAGAAAACATTATCCATCTCGTTTTGGCCTGCAAATGTATGCATTTTTTTGTAATAATACCGTCACCTCAACAAAATAAATGTAAAAAATCAATTTTTTCGTTATTTCTTGCATGAAATAAAAAAATATTCGTACCTTTGCAGGCCGAAAATCAAGCTGCGATTAAGTCGATTTGCTGATTGAGAGTGGAAATAATAAATCAAATAACATAATTAAAATGTCGAAAATCTGTGAAATTAGCGGGAAAAAGGCCATGACAGGCAATAACGTTTCACACTCAAACCTGAAGACGAAACGCAAATTTAATGTCAACCTTTTCAGGAAAAAATTCTACTGGGTAGAACAAGACTGCTGGATTCAACTCAACGTGTCTGCCAACGGTCTGCGTACCATCAATAAGATTGGTTTGGACGCCGCTCTGAAAAACGCCGCGGCAAAAGGGTACATCAACTTATAATCAATACAATTTAAGAGAAAACAAAATGGCGAAAAAGGCAAAAGGCAACAGAGTACAGGTCATCCTCGAATGTACCGAACACAAAAACAGCGGTATGTCGGGAACTTCCCGTTATATCACTACCAAAAACAGAAAAAATACCACCGGCAGACTTGAATTGAAAAAATACAATCCCCTGCTGAAACGAGTTACAGTTCACAAAGAAATTAAGTAAAACCAAATAAACAATGGCAAAGAAAACAGTTGCGGGATACCGCGAAAAATCAGAAGGACGCTCATTCTCAAAAGTCATCAAAATGTTGAAATCCCCGAAAACAGGTGCATACATATTCAAAGAAGAAATGGTGCCCAACGAAACAGTCAAAGACTATTTCAAATAAATTGATCGCACTTACTTAAATCCAATAAACAATTACCGTATATGAAAGCTTTGGCAAAATTTATAGCGCTGGTCCTCATGGTTCCGTGTCTCTTCTCATGCAAAGGCGACGACGAACAGCCGGACCTGACGGCTCAACCAAGTACCTTGGAAGGAGACTACAAAGGAACAGTAATTGTTCGTCCAAAATCTATTGCCGGAGCAGATTACACGAATAACGCCGTTGAAGTCCGTCTTGAACCCTCGTCCCGCAATACCTTGGCTTTATACACCAACGAACAGGGACACCTCTCCGATAAGGAAATTTTTTCCAACTTCAAATACACGGCAACCGATAAAAAAGTCGTTAGTAGTGACGTCAAGAATTTCACATTCGAAATCTTCGAACAAAATAAAGTAAAATACCTCGTTCAATGGTTTGGTTCACTTTATCCGATAATTTCCGACGTAAAAATTACTGTGGAAAAATCTACCGCAACCTATAACACGGAAAGCCGAGAATTGTCCTTCACCTACACCGCCTCTGCCGCTTTTAAGGCAAAAGCCTCTGCAAATGCCGACGTGACAAACCAACAAGTGGACAAATTTACTTTTACCTACATAGTAACGAAACAGTAAACTTGTTTTGTTTTCTGCCTGAAAATATCCTTTCTTGATTCGATAAAGGAGGGCTTTTCGGGATTGTTGTAATGAAAACCGCTCCCCTATATTTGATCCCTGTTCCACTCGGCGAAACGAAAATTTCAAAGGTTTTGCCACCCTTCAATAAGGATATCATCCTCTCTATTCATCACTTTATTGTTGAAAACGTGAGGACGGCACGAAGATTTCTCAAACAGGTCGAACCCAAAATCAATCCGGATAACTTAATTTTCTACACATTGAACCAACATGTTTCACCCGCCGAAATATCGGATTTTATCCAACCGGCAGAAAATGGGTTCCCCTTAGGCGTCATCTCGGAAGCCGGTTGCCCTGCAATAGCCGATCCCGGAGCAGATATCGTCGCTATTGCACAGAAGAAAGGTATTCGTGTCGTTCCGCTTGTGGGCCCGTCATCAATATTGCTGGCATTGATGGCGTCAGGATTCAATGGTCAGAATTTTGCGTTCAACGGTTATCTACCCGTTGAGAGCGAAGCAAGAATAAAATCGCTAAAATCCCTTGAAAAACGAGTTTACTCCGAATATCAAACTCAACTTTTCATCGAAACACCTTACCGTAACAAAAAAATGGTGGAAACTATCCTGCAAACCTGCCGCCCGCACACCAAACTCTGTATCGCTGCCGATATCACGCTCGAAACAGAATGGATCGTTACTCTCAGTGTCTCGGAGTGGAAAAAACAGATACTGCCGGATCTTGCAAAACATCCCTGTATTTTTGCGCTGTATGTTTGAAAATATTAATACCTCCGATATACATTGTTTCCCGAATAATTCATGCGAACAGTAATACAAAGAGTCTCAGAGGCATCGGTAACCGTTAACAGCAAACTGAAATCAGCTATCGGCAGGGGATTGCTTGTTTTTGTAAGCATTGAAGACACCGACACACAGGATGATATTGACTATTTGGTGAAAAAAATCGTGAATTTGCGGATTTTCAATGATACCGATAACATTATGAATTGTTCCGTACTCGAAACAGGAGGAGAAATATTGTGTATCAGCCAGTTTACCCTCCATGCTTCCACACGGAAAGGGAACCGGCCTTCGTATATTCGCGCCTCGAAACATGATTTTGCAATGCCGATGTACAACGCCTTTACAGCGGAATTGTCTAAGGCGTTCGGTAAACCCGTTAAGAACGGCGAGTTTGGTGCAGACATGAAAGTGGAACTGCTCAATGATGGTCCGGTTACAATTATTATCGATTCGAAATGTAAAGAATAAAAAACTCCCGATGAATAAATACGAAGAAGTTCTGAAACAATATCCCCTGTTGCTTAACGACGAACAGATAACGGAAAAGTCCGAGGCATTGGCTGCAAAATGGAAGAAAAATTTCAATGCGGAAACATTTCGCCGGCTTTACGGTTGTATTGATTTGACCACTCTTAACACGGAGGACTGCCGTGAATGGATATGGAAGTTTATACAACGGGTGAACGATTTCGAAGGTTCGCGCTCTAATATGAACAATGTTGCTGCCATTTGTGTCTATCCCAATCTTGTAAGTACGGCAAAAGAGGCATTGACTGCCGATGTACGAATCGCATCTGTTGCAGGAGGATTCCCTTCTTCGCAAACCTTTCGTGAAGTAAAAATAGCCGAAGTCGGTCTGGCAATTGCCGACGGCGCCGAAGAGATTGACGTCGTACTGAACGTTGGTACATTTTTCGATGGCGATTACGAAGATTTGTGCAATGAGATAGCGGAAATTAAAGAAACATGTCGCCATGCCCGACTGAAAGTGATTCTTGAAACCGGACTTCTCAAGACTGCTGAAAATATTCGCCGTGCGGCTGTTCTTGCGATGTATTCAGGAGCGGACTTTCTGAAAACCTCCACAGGGAAAGGCCATCCGGGTGCAAGTATTGAGGCGGTTTACATTCTTTGTCTTGTAATCAAAGAATACGAGCGCCGACACGGAATAAAAATAGGCGTCAAAGTATCCGGTGGCGTGCGCACCACAGAGGATGCAGTGAAATATTACACAATAGTGGAAGAAATGCTTGGACAGGAATGGCTTGTCCCCGAATTTTTCCGAATCGGAGCGAGCAGCTTGGCAGACAATATTCTGAAAGCAATCTGAACTTTTGCGTGTTTTCAAAAAAAATCGTACCTTTGTCCTGAATTTTCGTGATGAACAATTCGCTACATTATACCATTATGGATCCAAATACGCTGACAGCTGTATCGCCCATTGACGGCAGATACAGGGAGAGGATCGCTAAGCTCTCCGATTATTTCTCCGAGTACGCGTTGATTAAATATCGTCTTGAAGTTGAAATAGAATATTTTATAGCTCTTTGTGAACTTCCCCTGCCTCAACTCTCGGCAATCAACAATTCCGTCATTTTCGAATCTTTGAGGAACGTTTACCGTAACTTTACAGTCGAGGATGCCGAACACATTAAAAGAATCGAACAGACTACAAACCACGATGTGAAGGCAGTCGAATACTACCTGAAAAACGTTTTCGAGCAAAAAGGTCTTGAACGATATGGAGAGTTTATACATTTCGGACTAACGTCACAGGACGTGAACAATACCTCCATCCCCCTGTCAATACGCGGGGCGCTTGATAGCGAATATTTTCCGCAGATAAGATGCTTACTCGAAACACTTGATGGCTATGCCTGCGAATGGCGAGAAGTCCCCATGCTTGCCAAAACCCACGGACAGCCCGCATCGCCAACCCGATTAGGTAAAGAAATAAAAGTGTTTGCCTACCGCCTCGAAGAACAGATAAACGTATTACAACACATTCCATTAACTGCAAAATTCGGTGGAGCAACCGGCAATTTCAACGCCCATAATTTTGCCTATCCTGACGTCGATTGGGTGGAATTTGCCGATCGATTTGTTTCCGAAAAACTCGGTTTGAAACGTGAACGGTTCACCACACAAATATCCAACTACGACTCGCTCGCAGCTCTCTTTGACGCCATGAAGCGTGTCAATACGATACTCATAGACCTGTGCCGCGATATGTGGCTATATATCTCTATGGAATATTTCAAGCATAGGATCAAGGCAGGAGAAGTCGGCTCATCAGCTATGCCGCATAAAGTTAATCCGATAGATTTTGAAAATGCGGAAGGTAATCTTGGCATAGCAAACGCTATCCTTGAATATCTGTCTGCTAAGCTACCGATTTCTCGCCTGCAGCGCGATCTGACCGACTCGACCGTTCTGCGTAATGTCGGTGTAATATTTGCCCACACACTGATTTCGCTTCAGAGCCTGCAAAAAGGTCTCGGTAAATTGCTGCTAAACCGTGAAGCAATAAACCGCGACCTTGATAATACCTGGGCAGTGGTATCCGAAGGTATACAGACCGTACTTCGCCGTGAAGGCTATCCCGAACCTTACGAAACGCTGAAAGCGTTGACCCGCCGAAACGAGCATATTACGGAGCAGTCTATCCGACAGTTCATCGACACACTTGATGTAAGCGAGTCGGTAAAGCGGGAATTAAGGTCAATAAGTCCGCAAAACTATACCGGGATTTTTTAGTTGGCAATAAATAATTGGATTAGGGTGTAAAGTCACCCGACAGTATAAAATTGGAATTTATCTAACAGAGAACAAAAACTGCAAATAGAAAAGAGCGCTATGAAACGTAAATTAAAAATTATTAAAACAAATCACAAGACAATGAGGACAGAAAACGAGGATTGGACATCTCAAAATCGCGATGACGAATCAAGGGGAAACGTTGACAAAACGAAAAAATCTTATCAACCCTACAATCGCGGAAATTATGGCAACAACTACCGCAATGCCGACAATTCCTACAACAGGCAGGATAGTGAAAGTAACACTCGTTCCAACGGGAACTACAATCGTCCGCGCACTTATAACAGGCAGGAAGGCGGATATGAGGGCAACCGTCCGAACAACAACTATGACCGGCAGAACGGTGGCTACGCATCGCGACCACGTTTTTCCGACAACTACCGGCAACACTCTTACGAAGGCCGACCTGAGGATTCGGATTCGGGGGACAGGAGAAGGAGACCGCGGTTAGGGGATTCGCCTGCTTCGGGCAGAAACACAGGCTACGACAACCGCCAGCCGAACGGTAATTACCGGCAGCGTCCCCAAGGCTCTCGCTCTGATTTCGGGGGACCGAGAAAACCTTTCGCGAAACCGTTTCAACAGACTGCCTACGTTAAGAAGACGGATAAGTATCGCGAGGAGAACTTTGATCCCAACGAGACGATACGTCTCAACAAATACCTCTCCAACTCCGGATTATGTTCGCGCCGTGAGGCGGACTCATACATCAAGGCCGGGATAATTAAGGTGAACGGCAATGTAGTTTCCGAACTCGGTTCGAAGGTAAAACGGTCTGATGAGGTATTTTTTCACGATGACCCCGTACAGTTGGAGCACAAGATTTACGTACTGCTCAACAAGCCGCGTAACTGTGTTACGACCGTTGACGATCCCCAGGAGCGAATGACGGTGATAGACATTGTGAAGACCGCATGTAAGGAGCGCATATTTCCTGTCGGGCGGCTCGACCGCAACACAACCGGCGTACTTCTGCTGACCAATGACGGCGACCTTTCGTCGAAGCTGACGCATCCGAAATATCTGAAGAAGAAGATTTACCACGTTTGGCTTGACAAGCCTATTACGGTTGAGGACATGCAAAAATTAGCCGCAGGCATTGAGCTTGAAGACGGCGAAATACATGTTGACGCTATCAGTTATGTCACTGAGGAGGACAAATCGCAGGTAGGCGTTGAGATTCATTCGGGCCGCAACCGTGTTGTACGCAGGATGTTTGAGTCTCTCGGCTATAATGTTGCCAGGCTTGACCGTGTTTATTTTGCGGGGTTAACGAAGAAGAACCTCAGGCGCGGGCAGTGGCGTTATCTGACGGAAAAGGAAGTCAATCTTCTAAGAATGGGAGCATTTGACTGATACGCCCATCCATCGACGGAGAAATTGCTCCATTCCTGCCGCAGACGCGAGGCGAGGGGTGGAGCAATTTTCGTTTCTACGGAAAAAGCATTAACTTTGCGTAAAACATGCCTCGTGACGATATCAATTGAATTCATTCTTCTTTTTCTATCCATACTGTTCCTTGTAAGTCTTTTCGCGACGAAAGCGGGAGCCAAGCTCGGCATACCTGTCTTGTTGTTGTTTTTGGGCGTTGGGATGCTGTTCGGCACGGACGGGTTCGGGTTCGAGTTCCAGCAGTACGGGACGGCTCAGACTGTGGGCACGATAGCTTTGTGTATTATTTTGTTTTCGGGCGGGTTGGATACCAAATACGGTGAAATCAAGCCGGTAGCCTCCCAGGGGATCATTCTTGCTACTGCGGGGGTGTTGCTTATGGCGTTTATTACGGGTACGTTTATTTTCTATATTGCCGGGTATTTTGGTATACAGTTGTCGTTTCTTGAGTCTTTGCTTTTGGCGTCTGTGATGTCGTCGACGGATTCTGCGTCGGTATTTTCTATTTTGCGTGGGAAGGGAGTGAGGTTGAAGAAGAACATGCGTCCGATGCTGGAGCTTGAGAGCGGGAGTAACGACCCGATGGCATATATGCTTACGGTTGTATTGATTCAGTTATTGAGCGGCACGGGCACGGGTTACGGGCCGGCTGTTTTGGATTTTGTGCTTCAGTTTGCGATTGGGGGTGCGGCGGGTTTTTTATTTGGGAAGGCAGCGGTATGGATTATCAACAGGATCAATTTGGATAATGATTCGTTGTATCCTATATTGCTGTTTGCGTTTGGGATTTTCATTTTTCCGGCGACATATTTTCTGAAGGGGAACGGTTATCTTGCGGTTTATATTGGAGGTTTGGTTTTGGGCAACGCACAGATAGTTCACAAGCGTTCTTCGTTACGGTTTTTTGATGGTTTAGCCTGGATCAGTCAGATTGTGATGTTTCTCACGCTGGGTCTTTTGGTTAATCCGAAGGATCTTTTGCCGGTAGCCACGGTCAGTCTTTGCATTGGTATTTTCATGATTATTGGGGCTCGTCCTGCGACGGTATTTTTGTCGTTGCTTCCGTTTGGCAGGATGAAGGTTCGGGAGAAGTTATTTATTTCGTGGGTAGGGTTACGTGGCGCCGTACCGATTGTCTTTGCTATTTTGCCGTTGGCGGCGGGTTTGGAGCATTCTCAATTGATTTTCAACGTTGTATTTTTCATTACTTTACTTTCTTTGTTGGTACAGGGGACGGGTTTGACGCTTGTTGGGAAGTGGCTTGGTTTGGTTAAGGACAGTGATGGGCGTGGGGTGTTTCAGGATTTTGACATTGAGATGCCGGAGGACATTAAGTCCACTATGACTGAGATAGCTCTTGACGAGACGATTCTTGACCACGGGAAACGTTTAATGGACATACAGTTACCGGAGCACACTCTTGCTGTTATGGTGAAGCGTAACAATCTGTATTTTATTCCCAAGGGGAACACGGAGCTGCGTCCGGGCGACAAGTTGCTTGTTATCACGAACAATGAGGACGCTCTTTTGGAGACGTACAGGAAGCTGAATATAAAGGATTACCGCATCAAACGTAATTAATTTTTATCGGTCACGGGTTTCTCCTGTGTTGTGCCGACATTGGCAATTCTTTTATTCACTTGCGGCAACCCGGAAGCCGATAAAGTAGTGACGGTTGCCCGGGGGGTAGCTGCTGCGATCCGAGACGCGGCAG
>JAIRMF010000058.1 GCA_031258895.1 Dysgonamonadaceae bacterium
GCAGACCGGCAACAAAACCGGTCATACTACTAGTCGGTTCCCTCAAACAAGCAGAAAATTTCGTAGAACATATACCAAATACCGCAAAACAAATAATAAAAACGGCAAAACGCCCAATAACCATCGTATACCCCAAAGCAAAAAACATCCCACAAGTCGCAAAAGCCCACAACGGAAGCATCGCAATCCGAATACCAAAAAACCGCTTCCTCAAATCCCTCCTCAAAATGCTCGGACAACCCATAATCTCAACCTCCGCCAACATAAGCGGCCACAAACCCCCAACAAATTTCCAAGAAATAACCGCAGAAATGCTCAAACACGCCGACCACATCGTCAACCTCAAAAGAAATTCCCGCAAACAAAACAAACCGTCCGCCATCCTGGAAATAAATGCAAACGGACAAATAAAAATAATACGAAAATGAGTCCCAAAAATCGCCAAACAACCGCCTACCTTGCGTCCGACTTCATCGCAGCCCACCTCGCATGGCTCACGTTCAATGTCGCAAGATACTCCCTCAACGCCGCAAACGAATTCGATACCCTCACAGGTTTCATGTCTTTCCACGAAGTCGTCCTGGGGCAGCTCACAATCCCCTTCGGCTGGCTCACGCTCCACTACTATTCAGGCTACTACAACAGGCCCGCCCCCAAATCCCGCCTGCATGAGCTAACACAAACCACAATCACCTGCGCCCTCGGTTCAATTGCGATATTCTTCGTCGTGCTTCTCGATAACCTCCCCGAGTCCTTCCAAATATACTACGAACAGGCCGGATTCCTCTTCCTGCTCTCGTTCACATTCACCTACATCCCAAGAACAAGCATCACAAATCACTACACAAACAAATTCCGCAAGCGCCAATATACAAGGTCTGCCCTCATAATCGGTACAGGTGCAAAAGCGCAGGAAATATATAAAACCCTCCAAAACTCGACTGACCCAATAGCCTACAAAATTCAGGGTTTTATCCGTGCGGGTGCGGAAACAAGCATCGTGTCCGACGAAACCATCGCCGGAAATGTCCAAGAACTCGATAAAATTGTCCAAACCCTCAAAACAGATGAACTGATAATCGCCACAGACGCCAACCCAAATCAACTGAGTCGCCTAATATACCCCCTGTTTCGCTACGGCATCCCCATAAATATCCCAATGACCGAAACAAATGCCCAGACAATCTCCGGACATAGAAAAATCCGAAACATAGTCGGACTCCCACTCATCGACATTACCGAAACAAACTGCTCGGATGCGGAAACAAACATCAAACTTACCCTCGACAAAGTCGCGTCCGCCCTCATCATCATAATGCTTGCCCCACTCTACGCCTGGCTTGCCCTCAAAATCCGCAAAGATTCGAAAGGGCCCGTCCTGATTCGCCAAGAACGTATCGGATATAAAGGAAAACCATTCCAAATTGTTAAGTTCAGAACAATGCGCGAAAACGCAGAACAAAACGGCCCAACACTCTCCTCCGAAAATGACGAAAGAATAACAAGGTTTGGAAAAATAATGCGAAAATATCGGCTCGACGAACTCCCGCAGTTCTGGAACGTCATCAAAGGTGAGATGTCAATCGTCGGACCCCGCCCCGAAAGAAACTTCTACATCCAACAAATCGTCAAAAAAGCACCACAATATTACATGCTTCACAATGTCAGACCGGGAATTACATCGCTCGGAATGGTGAAGTTCGGGTACGCCAGAAACGTTGAGGAAATGATAGAAAGAATGAAGTACGACGTCATCTACTATGAGAATATGTCGCTTATGATGGATGCGAAAATCCTCATATATTCGATAAAAACTATCTACACCGGGAAAGGCGTGTGAAGAATTCAACGCCCAAAAAACCAAAAAGAAAAGAAATTATAAATGCGTCAGGTGCGGATAATCAGAAATGAGGAAACAACACAAATCATTCGGCCCTCCTCACCAACGGAGGCTTCCTCAAATTATCCACACGGTCGCTGCGAACCTGCAAATCCTCAAACAAAATCCCGCCAGGAACAATTACAGACAACTTGTCCCCATTGAAACCGTTAAAAATAACCTCGCTGTCAGATACCGCAATGATCTTCTTGAAAACCCGAATGTCAAAATCATTGATGACAGCAGAACGAATACGCTCCTCCTTGCCATCGCTAATGCCGACACGATAAAGCTCACGCGGATGACCACCCCCGCCCTGTGTGTTCCTGACAATATAAGCGTAATCGTAACCCTCCTCGCGAGCAGAACGGAAAAGCTCACGCCGCAACTCCTCCTCCGACCGCGTACGGGTATCCGACATCCTTATAACACCACTCGACGCAGAACCACTACCACCCCCGACAAATAATGCATGACCGTTTGAATGTGGTACCTTCTCGGTCGGTACGCGACCGTTAAGCAAAGTCTTCAAAATCCCATCCTCAACCAAGGTCAGTTTGGCGGGGGGAACAACAGCCTGAGCATCAATCGGCGTATAACCAAACAACCGAGTCCCATTATACTCCGGAGTCCCCGTCAAATCCTCGATAGTAATCTCCTTAGCAGTGATACGCTTGCCAATCATCTCCTCCAAACTGTTACCACCGTACGAATAACCCGATGCGGAAAACGGCCTGCGAGTGGCAACAAGAGAACCGGCAAAGTTAGAGTAAAAAGCAGTGGCAACAGCACGTCCCTCAAATAAAACAGGACCCGTATAAGTCTCATCAATCTTCGGAGCACGAGACTCCTCAAGAAGCCTCTCCGCAAAGTCACGACATCTCTCCTTCATAACACCGATCTCAGGCAATTCGGAAATACTGCCGAAAGTAAAATCAAAATGCTCGCTGAAATCTTCGCCTTCATCCGTCTGAGTACGAGCCGAAACAAAAACCGTTACAGAAAAATAAGGCATCCGGTATGACGACTTTTCAGTATTGTAATAGTAAAGCAAGCCCTGAGAAACAAAAAGACTTACCTTCGAATCAAGTATGTCCTTATAACCGGTAAATGCGGAAGAAACCTCCGTCGTGTACCTCTCAAGAGTACCCCTGTCGAATTTATTATCACCCGTCACAGGAATGTTATTCATCACAACAGTCGGAGTACGGTCCCAATCAGGCAGATCAAGATCCTTGGCGGGAATATTGAGTTGCTCAATAGCTGACAACTTCTGCTCATAAGTCTCCGCAGCATTCTTATATATCGCGTCAAGATCGCGCCAGATAGTATAACGGATTCCGAGTTCATCACTGTCTAAACAGGGACTCCCGTCAAAACCAAAATTTCCGCCCGTACTACCCTCGAAATTTTCGTCGGTGCATTTGTAGTCGCCAATCAGCAAGCGAGATCCACCGTTTCGATACATGTTTTCGTTCGAAGAGAGCAAACTGCCGTCAGTAGCCGTTATATTGAGTATCTTTATGTCACCAAGCGTATACGAAATAAAAAATGGAGAGGCCAGGCCAGGCATTTTCAATCCTGCAAGACCGCGCTCAACTTCACGCCTGATAGATTCGTGCAAAAGATCTTGAGGATCGTCCGCCGTAACTTCCCGTCTGTCAGGCTTGGCAAGCACAGGTGGCTGATTCTGGTTCTTTGCACGCTTCTGAGTCTCTATCCGACGAACAAGCATTGCAGGAGAAACAGCAGAGACAGGAACCCCTCCGGATTCAGCTCCACAAGTACCGTTGAAAACCGCCGACTCATCGCCGCAAGCTATAATCTGGGAAAACATCGCAAGCGGCGTGCCTACCAAATCAACCCCGCGAACAAGCTCGTCAGGACGACCGTCGGCATAAACCCTATAAACGACCAAAGGCGTAACATTAAACGAATTCGGCGAATAACGGCTCGTAGTTGTAAAACCTCCGGAAACCTCCTTGAAATAATATGCGTATTGCTTGCCCTGAGCCTTTATCTCCTTTCGAAAACGTTTCAACAATTCTTCCCATGAAAGCTTTCGACTGCTTTCAACAAACAAATTCGACTGCCTCGAAATAGGTATAGCCCCGATCTGTGCCCGTCCATGCCCATTTGAATGAAGAAAACCTTCAATCGGAGTGCGAGCCATAAGAAAATTTTTTAAAACCCCATTCTTCACCACCTCTACGCGGCAACCACGTATCCCTTCATCGTCAAAACAATAGTACCCGTTGAGAGGCGTTTTACCGTAATAACGCATCGTAGGATCAAAAGTCACGGAAAGATGTTTAGGTAATACATCTTCATCTATTTTTTTCTTGAAAGTCTGAGCATCGTTTTCTGTTTTTAGACGGGAACCCTCTATTCTGTGCCCGAAAATCTCGTGAAAAAACACCCCCGCCGCTTCTGCAGAAAGGATAGCAGGACCGGTAAACGCGTCCACAATAGGCGCTTTCCTGAGATCGGACAAAGTTTTGATTATCTCCCTCGCCTGTGCAATGACCTCGTCGTCGTCGGGAAGTTCCGAGGGAGAAAAGGCCTGCCATGTCTTGTACAAGGGTAAAAACATCCCATCATCAGCAAGAACTTCAGCTGTCAATGCAAGTTGTAAATAAACCGAATTTTGAGCAATCTCCCTACCTTCAGTATCGACAATAATCTTACGGGTAAGCAATGCGTTAAATTCGGCCGAACCATCAATTATATCCTTGCTTTCATCAAACACCGCAGAATAATGACGAACCTTTTCTTCCCATTCCAGAGCATTGATTCCGAGAGATTCCCAAATTATCGGCGCCTCGTAATATTGTTCCGTAGCCTCAACGGAAAAATCAGGCGATTTATCCTCCTGCTCAACCTTGACGGCAATGTTCGCTTTCACTTGTTCATAAATCCGTATATTATTTTTGTACAGGCGGTCCAACTGCTGCCAAACGGCATTCCGCAATACTCGCGGATTATTGTCGACAGGCACGTATTCTCCCTCCATCTGTACATTACTATATCCGCCTTCGCCGTAGCGGATCTCATGACTGTTGTCAATCGCATGGTCGCCAACACGAAGACACGAAGAAAGTATATGGAGCGGTGAGTTAAGGTTGGGTTTAACTTGTAAGCGCCCTAACTTGCCAACACAAGTCACACTCCGGATTTCATCCAAACGAAGGAAAACATAATAAGCAGGAATCGGCTGCTCCTTCAATACCGAAAAATTCCTGTCCAGTTCGGACTTCAAAATGCTAAAAACCGTATCTTGGCCTTTTAGGGAAATACATGCGGTTATGCAGAAAAACAGTATGAAAAAATGTCTGTTCATTTACTTTTATTTTATTGCATTCGAGTTTAAAGGAGGGCAAAGTTAGTAAAAAAACCGGTCATCCAAAAAAAAACATTACATTTGCAGAAAATTTACATCTAACAAAATAACAATCCAATTTTTATGGACAATAAAACAAAACTCGCCGAATCAGGCAATTCAGAAAAGATCAAAGCATTGCAGGCAACAATGGACAACATTGAAAAAAACCATGGTAAAGGTTCAATCATGAGACTTGGTAGCAGTATTATCGAAGAAATTGCAGTCATTCCCACCGGATCCGTCGCCTTAAACGCCGCACTCGGCGTGGGCGGCTACCCAAGAGGAAGAGTTATCGAAATTTACGGTCCGGAATCTTCCGGTAAAACTACCCTGGCTATTCATGCAATAGCAGAAGCCCAGCGCGCGGGCGGCATAGCGGCATTTATAGACGCCGAGCACGCCTTGGATCGTTTTTATGCGGAAAAACTCGGAGTCGACGTTGAAAATCTTCTGATTTCGCAGCCAGACTCAGGCGAACAAGCACTGGAAATTACTGAACAACTGATTCGTTCATCAGCAATAGACATCATTGTAATAGACTCTGTAGCCGCACTTACCCCAAAAGCCGAACTCGAAGGCGAAATGGGTGAACCGAAAATGGGTTTGCAAGCCCGTCTCATGTCGCAAGCCCTGCGCAAACTGACGGCGGCAATCAACAAAACAAACACCACATGTATATTCATCAACCAGTTGCGCGAAAAAATAGGCGTCATATTCGGCAATCCGGAAACCACAACCGGCGGTAATGCCCTGAAATTTTATTCCTCAGTGCGACTCGACATTCGCAAGCTAACGGCAATAAAGGACGGCGACGCAATAAAAGGCAACCAGACACGAGTGAAAGTAATTAAGAACAAAGTGGCCCCCCCGTTCCGCAAAGCAGAATTTGACATAATGTTCGGCGAAGGCATTTCCCGTACCGGCGAGCTGATCGACCTTGGATCAGAGCTCGGAATAATTAAAAAAAGCGGTAGCTGGTACAGTTACAACGATACCAAAATAGCACAAGGACGCGAAGCCGCTAAAGACTGTTTGCGCGACAATCCTGAACTCGCTTCCGAAATCGAAGTAAAAATTGCGGAAGAATTAAAAAAGAAATAAATTCGCCGCCAAGATACTGCCATATAAACCGGCGTTAATTTATGACATCGTCTGGCATGGATGGGAGGAAGTATTATGATGTCTCTATAAGGTCGTAAAGAAGGGAAACACGGAAAAAGGCTAGCACGGTGATTATTGCATAATTGTCCTCTTTAAACAATGTGAATTGAAACATCAAAGAAATTGCTGGTTAGTTGTCTTTCTTGTCTTTAATACGCTACTTAAAGCACAAGAAAATGACAGCATCAGGAGTCGGCAATTCAGTAAAAGTCTGGGAATAGTTGAAATGACAATTCCGGCAGCTATGATCGCATACGGTGTTATTGCGGCAGGAAGCGATTGGCTAAATGGGGTGGATTGTTCATTCCGGCACGACGTGATTAATAATAAATCGGCTTGGTTTGATGATTTCATCCCGTTTGCGCCTGCTGTAGCTGCGTTTTCTATGGATTTGTGTGGAGTGGAGAGTGTCCACAGATTACCTGATATGTTTGTGATTTACTTATTAAGTAATGCTTTGGAGTCAGGGATTGTGTTTACAATGAAAAATGTTACGTCAAGAGCACGGCCTGACGGTTCAAATTATGATTCTTTCCCGTCTGGTCATACGTCTACAGCGTTTTTAGCGGCAGAATTTCTGCATCAGGAATACGGATGCAAATCTGTCTGGATAAGCATATGTGGATATGGTACGGCTACGCTTACCGGCATTTCCCGGATTTATAACAATAGGCACTGGACAAGCGATGTGATTGCAGGTGCCGGAATCGGCATCATGTCTGCAAAACTTGTTTACTTGATTTATCCATGGCTGCGGGAAACATTCTGCCGTAAAGATAAAGCACCCAAAACGCTTGTCTTTCCTGCCTACGCTAACGGTAATTTTAGCCTAAATATGTCGTACGGATTTTAATCTTTCTTTTTGTTGATATTTTACGCTATCTGTGGAGTCAAGAGTTTGTATCCCTTTCCGTGTACATTCAGGATTTCCACTCTTGGATCAGCGCTCAGTAGCTTCCGTAATTTGGTGATATAAACGTCCATACTTCGTGCAGCAAACTGGTAAAATTCTTGGTGAGGTTTCCATATTGTGTTTACGGCAGACTCGCGGTCGAGGACTTCGTTCATGTTAATGCAGAGGTATGTTAGTAGGTCGTTTTCTTTAGTTGTTAATTTGACCGTCGAGTCATTAATGGACAACTCCTGTTTGTGTGTATCGAAATAGTAGTTCCCAATGATGTAGTATGGTTGTGCTTTTTCTTTTCTTCCGTTGATCCGGCGCATGATTGCTTCAATACGGAGTATAAGTTCTTGCATGTTAAACGGTTTGGTGAGATAATCGTCAGCTCCGGCTTTGAAGCCTTCGAGTATGTCAGTTTTCATATTCTTTGCTGTTAGGAAAATAATTGGTATTTCGCGATCAATGCTGCGAATGTCCCGTGCAAGTGAGAAACCGTCTTTCTTTGGCATCATCACGTCGAGGATGCAAAGGTCATACTTCTTTTTTGGAAAAGCTTTTTCTCCTGATTCACCATCGTTAAACAGGTCTACAATGAAATTTTTCGTCTGCAGATACTCGCTCAACAACATCCCCATGTTCTCATCGTCTTCACAAAAGAAGATCTTAATTTTTTCTTCCATAATTGTAATTTGTTTTTTTGTTTGAAAATTTTAATTCTATTGTATGTATGGCAAAATTATTGTAAATGTCGTACCGTTTCCAAATTCACTTTCTATTTTGATTGTGCCGCCAAATTCTTCGATAACTTTTTGAACGTAAGCCAACCCCAATCCAAATCCCTTAACATTATGTACATTTCCGGTCGAAACACGGTAAAATCGATCAAATATTTTATTGAGGTTATCCTTCTTTATGCCAATGCCATTGTCCCTGATTGAAATCAGGATATTTTCGCCTTCATTCCATGTTTTTGCAACGAGTTGCGGTGGAACATTTTCACGGCAATACTTAACTGCGTTTTCCATCAAATTGAACAATACGTTGGTAAAGTGCATTTCGTCAACATAGACAAGTGACTCCATTGCTTCAAGTTCAAGCCGCAGTGAACCGTTTTTATTTTTTACCTGGATGTCAAATAATTGTACTACATTCAGCAGCCTGTCGTTTGCATCAACCTCCTTAATGTTCATTATTGAATTACTTTCTTCAAGGAGTGACATCTGCAATACTTTGTCGATAAGGAATTGCAGACGTTTTGTTTCACTGACTATTGTCCGTATGATTTTGCCGAAAAAAGCCGACTCCCGCAATGGTCCGCCTTTTTCAAACATCTCCATTGTACTTTCGTCGCTCAGCATCTGACCCGCAATTGAAATGCTTGCTACTGGTGTTTTCAATTCGTGCGTCATATTGCTGATAAAATCTTTTTTAATTTCTGATAGTCGCTTTTGTTTCAGGATAATATAAAGCGTTATAATGAACGCCACCAACAATGTGAGAGTGAAGGCAAGCAAAGATATAATAATACGTATTGCTCCGTAATTCTGCGTTAAGTTGTCGCGTGTCGGAAAGAAGACCAATAAGGTGTACAGTTTGTTGTGTGGGTCCTTAGGAAATAATGTCTGAGAGAATACATCTTTCATGTCTTCCTGACTGAACCTGGAACTTTTGTAAACAATGTTATTGTTGCGATCGGAGACTGCGTAGCGAAAAGGTAGTATCAGATTGTTGTTGGCGAGTTCCGATCGAATATATGTACGGAGCAGATCAAAGTCGATACGCTGTTCAATAGGTTTTTCGTGAGCTTTCATGTTGGCGCGGATGACTTCGGTAAGCAATTTGTCGTAATAAATGTAACGATCGTACATATCTTCCTGAATAGAGCGTGATTCGCTACGCAAGTCACTTTTCCCACGCGTCGGAGATAGTTGGTTTTTCCCTTTTTTTACGAGTTGATCGATGTTTTTTGTTGTACCGTTGTACTGAAGCAATTGTTTGGTATTTGTCATCGTGGAATTTTGTAATTGGGAGAATATTCGGGAGGTTTCGTTGATTTCCAGTGAATGAGACACTTGCCTAAGGCTTCGACGCACCGATTCGATAAACTGCGTTTCGTGGTTGCGATAAATAATCCGCATATAGTCGATTTGCAAATACATCAAACCGCTAAGGGCAAACAGCATTACACAGATTAGTAACCATATAGTTGAACGCTTCATTTTTTCTTGCTGAAAATTTTAACAAAGTTCAGGACTTTTTTTAACATTTGCAAGTGAAAAAACCAAAAAAATGATTGTCAAAAATATAAATGTTTTTAATAATTCCAGGGAATAATTAAAATCAGAATATCAATTGTTAAAATTTTCCTCTGCCTAAAAAATTACTTACCTTTGCGCTATCTAATTCGCATAACAATATGGCTTGCATTTTACATATTGAAACTTCCTCAAAAGTGTGTTCGTTGTCTGTTTCTGAAAATGGAGCAATGGTTTTTATTCGCGAAAGCAACGAACAAATGTCTCATTCAGTTTCGCTTGGTTTGTTCGCCGAAGAGGCGTTAACCTTCTTGAAAAAAGGAGGAAAAATGCCCGATGCAGTGACAATAAGTAAGGGACCGGGTTCTTACACCGGACTCCGCATTGGGGTTTCGTTTGCAAAAGGCTTGTGTTATGGACTGGGAATACCATTAATATCAATACCGACACTGCAAATATTGGCAAAACGGGCTGTCTGCGAATTGCAAGAGCAAGGCGTTACACTCAATACCATCGACTGTCTTGTACCAATGCTTGATGCCCGACGTATGGAAGTTTACACAGCAGTTTATTCGCCCAGTCTGACAGAGATATGCTCCGCAAAAGCCATGGTTATTGACGAATGTTCATTTTTAGAACTTCTGACAGATAGGCGAGTGTTATTTTTCGGCGAAGGTTCGGATAAGTGCAGAAAAGTAATTTGTTCACCTAACGCTGAGTTTATAGAAAATATTAATCCTTCAGCTTCTGTTATGGTATCTTTGGCAGAAGGCCAATTTGCCAATAATGATTTCGTTGATGTTGCTTATTTTGAGCCGTTTTACCTGAAAGAATTTCAGGCAACAATACCCAGGAAACAAAGAGATTTGTTTTCTGAAGAATAATTCATAATTTTGCTTTGGAATCGGGAATAATTTTTTTTATGAAAATTTTAATTGCAGGTGCAGGCGAAGTAGGTAAGCACCTTGCGAAATTACTTTCGCGAGAAAGTCAGGACATTGTACTGCTCGACGACGACGATGAAAAACTGAATATCCCATACACCTCCGAGATAATGACAGTAAAGGGCAACCCCACATCGCTCGCTGACTTGAAGAATGCCGGTGTGAGCCAAGCGGATATGTTCATCGCCATTACACCTGAAGAAACCACCAACATTACCGCCTGTCTTCTGGCAACCAACTTAGGCGCCAAAACCACAATCGCTCGTGTAAGTAACAATGAATATATGCTACCGAAAAATATGGATTTTTTTGCCAAAATTGGTGTTGATTCGCTAATTTGCCCTGAAGAACTGGCGGCGGCAGAAATTCTTAATGCATTGAAAACGCCTTGGTCACGACAATGGTGGGAACTTGCCGGCGGCGAACTGATTCTTATCGGAGCAAAAGTACGCGACAATGCTCCGCTTGTCGATAGAATGCTCATGGAATTCGCATTAGAGGAACGGTTCTACCATATCGTAGCGATCAAACGTGACGAAGAAACCATTATTCCGCGAGGAGTAGATCGTATTCAGTCAGGTGACATACTATTCTTTACTACTACTCCTCAATATGTTAACCACATCAAAACACTTGCAGGCAAGGATAAAATTAATATCAAACTTGTTACAATCATGGGGGGTAGTCGCATTGCACAAAAAGTAGCTGAGCGTCTACCTGACAATATCCATATCAAAATCCTCGAAAAAGACCGCGATAAGAGTTATCAACTTGCCGAAAAAGTCCGCAGTAACGTACTTGTTATCAACGGCGATGGACGCAATAACGAACTTCTGATTCGCGAAAACATCAAAGATTGCGATGCATTTATTGCCTTAACCGGCAACTCCGAAGCGAATATCCTTGCCTGCGTTACAGCAAAAAACTTTGGCGTACCGAAAACTGTCGCGGAAGTAGAAAATATCGACTATATCCGCATGGCTGAAAAGCTCGATATTGGCACGGTCATTAATAAAAAACTGATCGCTGCCAGCCACATTTACCGTTTCCTGCTCAACGCTGACGTTTCGACCGTGAAATGCATGACCTTTGCCAATGCTGAAGTAGCGGAACTTATTGCCCGTCGCAACTCCAAGATCACACGCAAACCTGTAAAAGAACTGAGGTTGCCTGCCGGAATGACTCTCGGTGGCAGGATACGCGACGATAAGGCTGAAATCATTGACGGCGACACACAAATCAAGGCCGGCGATCACGTAGTAGTATTCTGTCTTGACACTTCAATGCGGAAAATTGAGGATTACTTTAATTAGTTATTAGTTTTGTATTAGTTCTTTAATCCTCTTTATCCATATTTATTTATGCAAAACAAAAAATACAGCTTCGACGAAATAATAGACCGAAAGAACAGTGGCGCTCTAAAAACCGATGCACTCAAACAGCGTTACGGACGCGATGATCTGATAGGCCTGTGGGTCGCCGATATGGATTTCCGTTGCGATGATTTTATTATAAATGCATTAAAACAACGTTGCGATCACGGCATTTTTGGTTATACCGTAGCACCCGACAGTTTTTACAATTCTATTGTACGATGGGTGGAATCTCGCCACAATTGGACTCTACAAAAAGAATGGATAAGTTACATTCCGGGGATAGTGAAAGGAATCGCTTTTTGTGTAATGCACTTTACCCGTCCGGGAGACAAAATCATCATTCAATCGCCGGTTTACCATCCATTCCGCATAATTTCCGAAATGCACGGCAGGATTGTTGTACGCAATTCCTTACTCGAAGAAAACGGTTTTTACCGCATGGATCTGGAAGGGCTAAAACGTTGCATTGATAAAGATACTAAAATACTTATCCTGTGCAATCCTCACAATCCGGTCGGTATAACATGGGACAAAGCAACATTACAGGAACTTGCAAATATTTGCAACGAACGGGGAGTACTCGTTATCTCAGATGAGATTCACGCCGACATGGCGCTTTTCGGGCATCATCATCTGCCTTTTGCGACGGTTTCCCGCGAAGCGGAGCAAAACAGCATCACATTCATGGCTCCAAGTAAAACGTTCAACATTGCCGGGATTGTCAGTTCTTATGCTGTCATTCCTAATATTGACGTCCGCCGCAGTTTTTACCGTTTCCTTGCGGCATCCGAACTCAACGAAGGTACAATTTTTGCGTACACCGCTACCGAGGCGGCATATACTTACGGAGAACCATGGTTGAACCAAATGTTGGCATATCTTGAAGACAATATCCGTTTTATTGATGTGTATTTCAGGGAGTATATTCCGAAAATTCATGTTGTAATTCCTCAGGCATCGTTCCTTGTATGGCTTGATTGTCGGGAGCTTCGACTGCCGCAAAGGGAATTGGTTTCTTTGTTTGTGAATGAAGCAAGGCTTGCATTGAATGACGGTGAGATGTTCGGAGTGGAAGGACGTGGATTCATGCGGTTGAATGTCGGTTGTTCACGTATTGTGCTGAGGCAGGCTATGGAACGGTTAAGGAACGCGGTATCCCAATGATAGTTGAAGGAGTAGAATCCGATTAAAAACGAATTATTAAATAGTATGAAAAGTGTATTTTTATTTTTAGCAAACGGCTTTGAAGAAATCGAGGCCATCGCAACTCTTGATGTTCTTCTGCGAGGCGGCGTCAAGGCAAAAACAATTTCCGTTACGGGCAATACGCTTGTTTGCGGTGCGAACGGAATAAAAGTCAATGCCGATGAACTTTTTGAGGTTGTCGATTTTTCCGGCGGCGATATGCTTGTTTTGCCGGGCGGTATGCCCGGAGCGTCGAATCTGAACGATCATAAAAAGTTGAAAGAATTATTACTGACGTACGCCGAGCAGAGAAAATGGCTTGCTGCAATCTGTGCAGCGCCGCTTGTTTTTGGCGGATTAGGGTTGTTGCATGGCAGATGTGCCACCGTTTATCCGGGATTTGAGCATACATTGGAAGGAGCTAAGTATCAGGACGCCGGCGTTGTTCGTGACGGTAACATAATTACGGGGAAAGGACCCGGTTTTGCACTCGAATTCGGCCTGGCACTGGTTGAGGCGCTCGTTGGAAAGGAGAAATCTGACGAGGTAGCGCACGGTTTGTTGAAACGATAAAAGCTATTCATGGAAAGAAACGTAAAGGCAATTACCGTTTATGCCGCTTCGAGTCACGAAATCGACGGTATATACGTTGAGGCCGCATCCGATCTCGGCAGACTGCTTGCGAAACATGGTATAACCTGTATTTACGGCGGAGGATCGAACGGTTTGATGGGTGCGGTCGCCGATGCGGTGTTGGAGGCCAGGGGAAAGGTGTGGGGAATCATTCCGCAATTCATGGTGGAGAAGGGTTGGCTCAATGATCGGCTGACCGAGGTCACGGTTACGAAGAATATTCACGAAAGGAAGCAGATGATGGCCGGGGAAGGTGATGCGTGTATCGCATTGCCCGGGGGCGTCGGGACGATGGAAGAGTTGCTTGAGGTTATAACGTGGCGTCAGCTGGGACTTTACAACAAGCCGGTTGTTATTCTCAATACCAACAATTTTTATGCGGATTTACTTTCCATGCTTCTGAAGATTAAGGAGGAAAACTTCATGCCTCATGATATTGACCCTTTGTGGAGGGTGGCGCAAACCCCGGAAGAAGCGTTACATTCAATATTTTACAGATGATAATACTTCTCTCCGATAACATTACGGTTTCCGGTTTCGGCGAAACACAGAACTATGGCTTCATTCTTTTTCTGTTTTGTTTTTTTGTCTTTGCATATCAGATAAGTTACCGCAACAAACTGATTTCCGACCTGTTTAAATCAGTGTTCAGGGGCCGTTCACGCGACCGTATCTTCAAAGAGAACATCGGAAACGAAACAGCCGACAGGATGTTGTTTTGTTTTCAAGGGTTGTTGCTGCTGTCCGTTGTAATTTTCCGTGTCGTTTCGCACGACGTCCCACCCGAAAGCCTGACTGCAACAGATATGTTCGGACGTCTGCTGCATATCTTCTGCATCCTCTCAATCTTCGTCCTCATTAAACTCCTTTTGGTCGTGATCGTCGGAGCTGTATTCTTCAGCGGCAAACAGGTCGGCCTGTGGAACAAAGATTTTTTGTCGATAATCTGTCTTGAAGGCGTGGTAAGCTTTCTTCCCGCAGTGTTTATTTTTTATGTGGAAGAGATGTACGCTCCATGTTTAATTTTTATGGCGGCGGTACAAATCATAGCCTTTTTTGCAATCGTTTTCAGGCTATTTGCAACGTTTTTTAATAAAGCCGTACTCCTGTTTTATTTTATTTTGTATCTTTGCACGATAGAGTTCGTGCCTTTTTACCTGCTATACGAAGTGATTAAGAGAGTGTGTTGACGTTTCGTTCGGGAAGGTTATCGAAGGAGGCATTTCTATTGTTGCATGAGGGAGGATTTATCGGAGTGAACCTTTTTTCATTGCGTGATGGAGGATTATTAAAGGTATTTTTTAGCAGTAAAAGATGAAGATTCTTGTTTCGCAGCCGGATCCGGGGACGGAGAAGTCGCCATACCGCGATATAATTGACAGATATGGAGTCGAGATTGTGTTTCGTCCTTTTATCAAGATAGAACCGTTGGACGTTAAGGACTTTAGATCCCAGAAGATTAACATACTCGACCACACGGCCGTGATATTTACGTCGAGGACGGCTATTAATCACTTTTTCAGTTTGTGTGAAGGGCTGCATATTAAGGTGCCGAGCAGCATGAAGTATTTTTGTGTGACGGAGGCGATCGCGGTTTATTTGCAAAAGTATACGATTTTCCGCAAGCGTAAGATGTTTTTCTCGCCGGCGGGGAAGATGGAAGACCTTCTCGGCATAATCACCAAGCATAACAAGGAACGATTCATCATTCCCGTCTCGGACGTCAATAAGAATAACGTTGTGAAGCTGCCGGGCCGCAGTAAGCTCAAGTACACCAACGCGGTTATGTACCGTACCGTCAGTAACGACTTCACGGAAGACGAAGCGTTTGATTATGACGTGTTGCTTTTCTTTTCGCCGGCCGGAGTAAGCTCGCTGCTTAAGAATTTTCCGGATTACAAACAGGGAGAGACCGTCATCGGGTCGTTTGGAATGGCGACCGCGAAGGCGATTCGCGACGCGGGCCTCAGACTCGACATCGAGGCTCCCAATCCCGACGCGCCGTCGATGGCGACAGCCCTGGAACAGTACATTAAAACCGTCGTAAAGACGGGAGAAAATTAAACATGCCGGTGAGACAGGCAGATAATTCCCGAATTAATAAGGATGTTTCGTTCGAAAATCAAGTCGAACCGGTGAGAGACACACACAATTCCCTGATTAATAAAAATGTTTCACTCGGAAACGAAATCGTGCCGGTGGGACGGAGACATGTTTTTCAGAAAAAGGAAAAAATTTCCCTCAAAAACGAAATTGAGCTTGTGTTTGCGAAAGGAGAAAGCTTTTTGTTGTATCCGTTACGTGTGATTTACGTTCAACATCCGCCGACCTCCGGCGCACAGGCCGCAATCCTTATAAGCGTTCCGAAAAAAAGGCTGAAAAAAGCCGTGAGCCGGAATCGTGTCAAACGTTTTGTCCGGGAAGCATACCGTTTGAATAAAAACGAACTCGTGAAATCCCTCGCCGAAACCGGGAAAAACCTTCTCGCAGCATTTGTTTTCGTCGGTAATTCCCTGCCCGACTATCATGAAGTAGAAATTTCACTAAAAAATTCTCTCGTAGAACTAAACAAACGCCTGTGATGAGAAAATTTTTGACATTTATCGCAACCATTCCGATATATTTGTACCGTTGGTGCATATCTCCGTGGACCGTATCCTCTTGCCGGTTCAGACCAACGTGTTCACAGTACGCAATAGAGGCAATTAATAAATATGGAATCATTAAGGGAGGATGGTTGACCGTAAAACGACTGTCACGCTGTCATCCTTTTGGAAAACATGGCTATGACCCAGTACCGTAAAAAGAAAACCAGAGCTGATCAAGAACGAATCGGCTACGAAATCGAAAATGTCGACTTCGGTCAATTCCAGATGAACGTCGCTACCGGACAAATCGACTTCGACCATGCTCAGATGGACGTCGCTACCGGACAAATTGACTTCGAGCAAGGCCCAATCGACGACGAAGACGACCGACTCGGCTCCGATCTGTACGACGTCGACTTCGCTTAACGCCGAATCAACCTCGCAGTTAGCCGAATCAACGCCGACCAATATCAAAACGATATTGAGGTCGGCCAAATCGGCATTGATGTTCGCGTAATCCCTCAAAACGTCGCCCACATTTCCCAAGATTTCTTTCAAATTTTCCTTAATGTCTTTAAGGTCATTAACGTCTTTTAAAACATTAAAGAGGGTGGCTCTCGGATTTCCAAAGTTTTTTTTCAAATCTTCCAAGATGTCTCACACATTTCCCAAGATGAACGCCATATTTTCCAAGACGTCTCACACATTTTCCAAGATGAACGCCACATTTTCCAAGATATACTTCACATTTCCCAAGATATACTTCACATCTTCCAAGACGTCTCCCACATCTTCCAAGATGTACTTCACATCTTCCAAGATGTCTCCCACATTTTCCAAGATATACTTGTGACTTTCCAAGATCAACCTC